>CAZPTC010000052.1:0-11623 GCA_964589455.1 uncultured Desulfovibrionaceae bacterium
ACAAAAGGGGCTTCCCGCCTCCCCCAACTCACTTCCCCCTACAACCCAATAGTATGGTACCCGCTGTCAACAAAAAGCACTTCGCCGGTCACGCCGGAGGCGAGGGGGGAAGCAAGGTAGAGGGCCGTATTGCCCACTTCTTCGATAGTAACATTACGGCGCAGGGGAGAATGCTCTTCAATATGGTTAAGGATAAGGCGGAAGTCAGAAACACCAGAGGCAGAAAGGGTTTTAATAGGCCCGGCACTGATGGCGTTAATGCGGATGGATTTTGGCTGGCCATTTTCATCCGGGTAGGCGGCAAGGTCGCTGGCAAGGTAGCGTACGCTGGCTTCCAGGGCGGCCTTGGCCACACCCATGACATTGTAGTTGGGCATAACCTTGGTAGAACCATAATAGGTCATAGTAATAACCGAGGCATTTGGGCTGAGTATGGGGGCAAAAGCGCGGCAAAGGCCTACAAGGGAGTAGGCAGATATATCAAGAGCTGTGCGGAAGCCGTCACGTGGGGTATTAAGGTACATACCCTGCAAATCGTCTTTATTGGCAAAGGCAACGGAATGGACAAGCACATCTACGGTGCCCCATTTTTCGCGCACTAAAGCGGCGGCCTGGTCAATATCTGCGTCACTTGCCACATCGCAAGGGAAGATAAAGTCGCCCCCAAGCTCTTCGCTAATGGGTTCTACGCGCTTTTTTATGGCGTCTCCCAGGTAGCTGAAGGCCAGGCGGGCACCGGCGTTTTTAAAGGCTTCGGTAATGCCGTACGCAATGCTGCGGTTATTGGCAAGGCCAAATATAAGGGCTTTTTTTCCTTGTAAAAGCATGTTCTCCTCCAGGCTTTACCTTGGGCCGCGCAAAAGCGCGCAGCATAAGGCTCTACCCAAGAATGGGCGGGTGTCCGGTAATACGTTCAAAGGCTTCAATATACTTGTTACTTGTTGTTTGCACAACATCAGGGGGTAACACAGGGCCAGGGGCTTTTTTGTCCCAATTTTGGGTTTCCAGCCAGTCGCGCAGGTATTGCTTGTCAAAGCTGGGTTGGGCAGTGCCTGCCTGAAGGGCGGCTTCGTAGGTGTCTGCCGGCCAGAAGCGGGAAGAGTCTGGGGTAAGCGCTTCATCAATAAGGGTAAGCTCGCCATCTACAATACCAAATTCAAACTTGGTGTCAGCTATAATAACGCCGCGTTTGGCAGCGTATTCGCGGGCACCCAAGTAAAGGGCAAGGCTGATGCTTTCCACTTTTTCTGCAAGGGCGGGGCCAAGCAGGCCAGCGGCCTGGCCTTTGCTTATGTTTTCGTCATGGGCATCACCCACGGCCTTGGTAGAGGGGGTGAAAAGCGGTTCTGGGAGTATCTGGTTTTCTTTTAAGCCAGCAGGCAGGGCAATACCACAGACAGCGCCTGTTTTTTGGTATTCCTTCCATGCAGAACCTGCAAGATAGCCGCGTACAATACATTCCACAGGCAAGGGGCGCGCTTTTTTAACCAAAACAGAGCGGCCAAGCAAAACATCTTTGTATGGCTGCAAGATGGAGGGATAGGCATTAAAATCTGCCGTGATAATGTGATGGGGCACAATGTTTTTAAAGCGATCCATCCAAAACAAGGTCATTTGGTTAAGGACACAGCCCTTATGGGGAATGGGGGTGGGCAAAACCACATCAAACGCGCTCATACGATCAGTGGTGAGAATGAGCAGGGAGTCTGCGTCCACTTCATACATATCGCGCACTTTGCCTTGGGAGACAAGATGCAGTACGGGGACAGAGGGCGGGAAACTGGGCATATTCTTGGTATTCCTGCTAGAGGGGATAGGGTTTACTTGCGCGCTTCAATAGCTCTGGCGTGCGCTTCTAAGCCTTCCAAACGGGCAAAGCGGGCAACACTCTCAATAGCGTCCCGCGTGTAGGGGGCGCTGGCGGCTATAATGGAGCTTTTTTTCATAAAGGTTTCTACACCAAGAGCAGAAGAAAAGCGGGCAGTACCTGCTGTTGGCAGTACGTGGTTGGGGCCTGCGTAGTAATCGCCAAGCGATTCTACAGAAAAAGAGCCCAGAAAAATAGCCCCTGCGTGGCGAATGCCGGGCAAAATGCCCCAAGGCTCGCGGGTGCATACTTCAAGATGTTCCGGTGCAAGGGCATTTACCAGATTAAGGGCAAGCTGCATAGTGGCACAATGCACAATAGCCCCAAAATTTGCAAGGGAAGTACGGGCAATATCCGCTCTTGGCAGGCTGGCCACTTTTTCTGCCAAAATTTCTGTAAGGCGCTCTGCCACACGTATGCTGTCTGTAACACAAATAGCACTGGCAAGGGGGTCATGTTCTGCCTGGGAAAGCATGTCTGCGGCAATATAATCCAGCGAAGCCGTATCATCTGCCAAAATAACAATTTCACTGGGGCCTGCCATCATATCTATGCCAACATGGCCCTGCACCTGCTTTTTGGCTTCTGCCACATACACATTGCCAGGGCCAGCAATAACATCTACCGGGGGAATAGACGCTGTGCCGTAGGCTAAAGCGCCAATGCCCCAGGGGCCGCCTACACGGTATACTTCATTTACATCTAACAGATACGCGGCTGCCAAAATGTGGGGGGAAAGGGTACCATCTTTACGCGGGGGGGATAACAGGGCAATTTCTTTCACACCCGCTACTTGCGCGGGTATAGCACCCATAAGCAGGGAAGAAAGCAAGGGCGTGTCCCCTGCGCGGCCACCTGGGATATACAAGCCGGCCCTGTCTACAGGGGTAAGCATTTGACCCAAAATTGTGCCAGAAGAGTGCGTGGTAAACCACGACTCTGTTTTCTGCGCTTCATGGAAGGCGCGTATGCGCGAGGCACAGTCTGCAATAATTTCCATATCTGCAGTAGGGACAGAGGCAGCGGCAAGCTGTAAATCCAAGGCGGAAAGGCGCAATGGGCCTTCCATATCCTGGCAGTCAAACTGGCGGGTATAGGAATACAGGGCTTCATCGCCTTTTTCTTGTACATTTTGCAAAATGCCGCGCACATACTGCTCAACAGATGTATCCGTATTCGCGCCAGCGCCTTGCGCACGCGCCTGCATACGCGCCAAAAGCGGCTTTGCGTCCTCCATAGTCTTTATGACATAACTGCTTAGCATTTTGAAATTATCCACCTTATTTGCACGTCTAACACTTTTCCGTATACCCCAACCTTTAAAAAAAGTCGAGAAAAAGCTGGTGGGCAAAGCTCACGGAGCACGTCAGTCTGTGTGAGCAAAGCTCACGGAATTTGACAACTATTTGCAATTACAGTATTGCTTACAAAAATGGCATCAAGCGGTTTATATTGCATAGCAAAAAGCAGCAGTACCCTAAAGATAGTACGCATTATACCGAAGAGATTGCCATAACGTGCCTGTTTACCGGGCCCCCCTCCTATTTGCGATTCCCCTCTCTTTTACTCCCCACTCCCACTCCCAGCACTCACTGGCTCCTTGAAAAACAGGCGCACGTCTGTTTTATGCATCCAGTTGCTTTGCATATCGCTAATCTGTGATTGTTAATTTTAAGGAGTTGGGTATGAAAAACCTCAAGATGGCGTTTAAACTCGCCGGTGGTTTTGGTATTGTGCTTATGCTTACACTTTTCATGGGCACTGTTGCGATAGATGGTTTGTCTTCTGCAACAGAAGACAGCGTTTCTATTGCAGAGAAGTATATCCCTGAGCTTGTAAAACTTGCGGATATGGACCGCAATTTTCGCAGCGCCATGCTCAATATCCGCACATTTGCCCTTGTGGAAGATGAAAAAGCATACGAGCAAGGCCTGCATTTTTTTGATAAAGTGCTGGAAATTGAAAAAGAGCTTCAAGATACAGTAAAAAAATACCCAGAATTGCAAAACTTGGCCGCGCTACTGCCAAAGTTTGAAAAACCCTTTAATGACTATGTTGCGTATGCCAAGCAAACACATGATAAACTTAAAGAAGTACAAACACTCCGGGAGGAAATGGGAAAAGCGGGGCTTACAAGCGCTGATCAATTCGCTATAATTTCCAGCATGTTCCAAAAATCTATTGAAGAAGCTGTTAAAGCAGATAACACAAGCAATATACTGCGCTGGCTTGACAATATGCGCCGCATGGACGAAAGCATAACCTTGCTTGCCAATATACGCCGTATTGTGCAGCAAGCCCAACTGCAAAATGATGTAAAACTGCTTGACAGTGCCATGGAGGAAATGGACAAACTGAAAAAACTGCTTGGTGCTATAGAAGAAAGCATTATTGTGTCAGAAACAAAACGTACCTTTGCCATAGCAATGGACAATATGAAAGTTTACGAGCAAAATTTGGACGCCATGCGCAGTGCCTGGATTGACCTTGCAAACATAAGTACACAGCGCAACGCAGCGTCTGTAGAAACCCAAGAAGTGCTGGGCAGCGGTACCAGCAACGTTTCTGACAATGTAACAAAAATTGCAGTAGACAGCGCAACAGAAGCCTCCCGCAATCTTAAATTCAGCCTTTATACCCTTATTTTTACTGTGCTCCTTACTATTGCTATAACATTATTCCTTACACGCGCCATAACTGCACCACTTGGCAAGGGCGTAAAGTTTGCAGAAGCCGTTGCACAAGGCAATTTGGATATGCAGCTTGACGTAAATTCCCGCGATGAAATAGGTAAACTGGCAGATGCCCTGCGTATTATGGTAAGCTCTTTGAAAGAAAAAATTAACGAGGCAAACCAGCAAACCGCCCAAGCGCAAAAAATGGGCGAAGAAGCAAAAGCCGCCATGAAGGCCGCGCAGGAAGCACAGGAAGCGGCAGAGCGGGCCAAGCGAGAAGGTATGCTGGACGCAGCCCACCAGTTGGAAGGTATTGTGGAAGTTGTAAGCTCTGCTTCTACCCAGCTTTCTGCCCAGGTAGAAGAGTCTGGCAGGGGCGCTGGCCTTACCTCTGAACGTGTGGCAGAAACCGCCACCGCTATGGAAGAAATGAACTCTACAGTTATGGAAGTGGCACGCAATGCCGGGGATGCTGCCTCTGTTTCTGCAGATGCCAAACTAAAGGCAGAACATGGCTCGCGCATTGTAGAGAATGTTGTTACTTGCATAAATCGTGTAAGCACCCACGCCGAGCAACTGAAAAAAGACATGCTGCAACTTGGCCAGCAGGCAGAATCTATTGGCGCCATTATTAATGTCATTTCCGACATTGCAGACCAGACCAACCTGCTTGCCTTAAACGCGGCTATTGAAGCGGCACGCGCCGGGGAATCCGGCAGAGGTTTTGCGGTTGTGGCAGATGAAGTGCGTAAACTGGCAGAAAAAACCATGCAGGCCACTGTGGAAGTGGGCAATGCCATTAACGGCGTGCAGCAAAGTGCCAATAAAAACATGAAAAGCGTGGACAGCGCCGTAGAAAGCATTGGGGAAGCCAATACATTAGCTAACCAGGCGGGTGTCTCCCTTACAGAAATTGTTACGCTTGTAGAAACAAGCGCAGACCAGGTGCGCCTTATTGCTACTGCCGCAGAAGAACAGTCCGCCACGTCAGAAGAAATTAACCGCTCCCTTGCTGTTGTAAACAACGCCACAGCCGAAACAGCCCGTGGCATGGCAGAGGCAGCCCAGGCAGTTTCCGACATGGCTAACCAGGCACAAAAACTTACGCGCCTTATTGATGATATGAAACACAGCTAGGCCAAACGTTAAGCGCCAGCAAAAGGCCGGAAGGGATTTTTCCCTTCCGGCCTTTCAGCTTGTTGACTTTGCCAACACCACCCTATGAGGCTATACATGTAGAGTAAAATCCAAGGTGCCATGCTCCACCCCATTCACAATAAGGGTAAGAGAATGGGTACCTGGGTAATATTTGCGCGAGGTTATGGGTTTAAAAGAATGTTTTTTTGTGTACATTTTTGCTTCATTTTGCTTAAGCTCAACTTCAGCAATCTGGAAGATTTTTTTGTTTGTTTTGCCGCCTAAACGGGCAAAACCCATAGCGTATTCAAGGCGCACTTTTGTTTGTTCTTTTGCGCTTACAGTAAAGGAAAATACCACTTCACCTCCATCTGGGACACATGCGTTCTCTATCACAAAATCGCGCACTTCTATAGAAACGGCGTTTTCATAGCCAAAAATCGCCAGCACATCGCTGTTACCTTTTTTTAGCAAGGTTCTACAGGCATGTTTTACCAGCCAATCTGTGTTTCTATTCTTCCCGTACCAGTCTTTGGCAAGTTGCACCACAAGCTCTGGATGCGTTTTGGAAATGTCGTTAAGGTTATTGGCTGCGCTTTTGCGTACATACAAAGAAGGGTCGGCCTTTAACTGCTCAAGTATGGGCAATATTGGGCCTGGGTCTTGTTTAAAAGCCACTAAGGCCTGTCCCCAAGGTAGTTGCGGCCGGCAACCTTCGCTTGCAAGTCTGCGGACATGCTCATTTTCATGCCTGGCCCATGCGTACATTTTTTGCATCATCCGCTTGGTATCTTTTATAATAAACGGGCGTACCGCAAATTCGGCAGAGCAATGCTTTGTTATTCTTTCCAGCGCGTTAATTGATATATCCCAATATTTGTCATCCTGCCCATACACTTCTACAAAGTCAGGCACAAAAAACGCCATAGGAAAACTAGGCAGTGCTTTTTCAAGAATAACAAGCGCTTTTTCATACTCTGGCGGCAAATACTGCCCAAAAACAGTGCTTATTTTGCGCCACCTGGCTTTTAGCTCCAGCGTTTCCCAAGTTTCACCCATAACAGCGTGTACAAATTCATTTACTGAAAAAGGTGGATAAATTGCTTGCACAGCTAAGGCTATAGAGCGCAAAGCTTCAGGGTTCAGCGCGTTTTTAAGTAATTCTGCCACGGGATATCCTAAAAAGAGAAGAAGTTATGCAAGGCTTTGTGTTTGCCCTATCAGCTACGCAATCTTTGCAGAAAAATAAGCTTTATCCATATTCTGATTTCCAAATATCTGCAAGCATAGTTTTCATTGCAAAACTTGACAGAATTACCCTATGAGGTTATTTTTACCACAGGAAGTGCTGTATGGAAAAAAGGAAACCGCATCACAGCCGAGCCACAATAAAAAAATTGATTGCAGAAGGCAAAGTTTGCATAACACTAACCGCCCTTTCTGACGCACAGGCACTTGGCATAGATAGAGAAACTATTTTAAAAACAGCGTGTTCTTTAACCCAAAAAACTTTCTATAAAAGCATGACATCCTATTCTAATCCACATTCTTGGCAAGATGTTTACCACCCACTACTTGAAAATGGGATACAACTTTACATGAAACTGACAATAACAGACGGTGTTCTTATTTTGTCATGCAAGGAGAAATAATATGCTGTGCCCCATTTGTAACAACAATAAAGAAATGCTCCTTACCACAAAAAGTATGCCCTTTACCTATAAAAATGAAACGATAACTGTTGCGGTAACAGGTAACTATTGCGCCCAATGCGGGGAGATGGTTTTGGATAACGAGGAATGGAAGCGGGTAGATGGCATAATAAAGCAGTTCCATAATACCGTTAATTTGCGTAACTCTGACCCCAACTTTATCCGTGATGTGCGAAAAAAGCTGCATCTCAACCAAAAAGAAGCAGGGCGTATTTTTGGAGGAGGCGCGAATGCCTTTTCCAGATACGAAAATGGCATTGCTGAACCACCTGTATCCCTTGTAAAACTCATAAAAATACTTGACAGGCATCCAGAATTATTGGAGGAGCTTTTCTAAAGTTCTCACACAAACCCTTCCAGCATTATCTGCAAATCATGCACCAAACCGCCGCTTTGCATAGGCGCGCCAAAAAGTGCCTGTTTTTGGTCTTCAAGCAGTGCAGGGGATAAAAAGCGGGCATCTGCCACAGCGTCTACAAGCCTTCTTGCAAGTAACCACGAGCTTGCCCCTTCAAAAAACAGTGTGGCTTTTTGCATAAACTTTGCCTTATTTTTCTCCCATATCACCAATGCTTTTTCGCTTGGCACATGGCTGCGCGCATAGGCAAGGGCAAGGCGCAAACTATTAAAAGCAGGGCCAGGCACACCTGTTTTCCAGCCCAAAAGCCACGGGGCGCGCGGAAAAAAAAGCCCACTCTCCAAGCCCAGTTGTAGCAAAGCGTCCAGCTTTTCCTGCGCCCACACAAGCTCTGGCGCGTCCCACACTGTTTGCGCATCTTCAGGGTGCCAGGCTGGCAGAGGCGGCAAATTTTTCTCCCCCAAAATTTCCCACAGCCAGCTATTGGCCTGTGGCGAATCTGGCGTTTCTAAATGGCTGTAGCTTAAAAGATAATGCCCCTTGCCATATTCCCCTTCCAGCACACAAGGTTTATTATCAAAAAAAGAAGGCGTAAGGCGCACACCAAACACACTTTCCCAATCTGCCAGCGTGCCTTCCGGCAAACTGTTGTACGGAATATCCGCAACAAAAAAATCCGGCCCAGCGCTTTGGTAGCGGGCTAATACCCGCACTTCATCGCTTGCACCTTCCTCAAAGCGGCTTGGCCACCACACAGGTGCCAAAATTTGTTCTTCCCCGCGCTTCAGCCATACATGGCCAGAAAGCAAGTGTTGCAGACGTTCGCCCTGCTTTGCTGCCAAGCTGTTGCCCTTGGTGTTTTCTCCATGCAAGGTTTCGCGCCCCCACGGGCAAAGCCCCAGTGCCCCTTGCCAGCCGCTTAAGGCAAGCCCCGCGCCCCCGCAAAAACCCACATAGGTTCCCCCATTTTCCACAAATTTGCGTATAGCCTGCTGACCTTGCAACCCTAAGGCAAGTGCCTTTTGCCGCGCAGCACCGCCGGGGGTGAGAAGAAGCTTGCACCCTGTAAGGCTTTGGTTTATATCTTGAGCTTTCAGAAGGCGAAAAGGCATATTCGCGCGTTCAAGCGCGTTCAGCAATAAATAGCCCCATAAATGGGCGGCATCCCAAAGCACACCTACCATACCTTCCGCCTGTATTTTTTGTCATAGTACCCCTTCTTCCCCTGAAAGGGAAGACTTCCCATACTCCTTCAAAAGGACAATATATGTCTCTGGAATCTCTCCCTAAAGCCTACGAACCTACAGACGTGGAAGCCAAGTGGGCCAGCCACTGGGAAAAAGCCGGCACTTTTACTGCTGACCCCAAAGCCCCCGGCGAAGCCTTCAGCATTGTTATACCCCCGCCAAACGTCACAGGCGCACTGCATATAGGCCACGCGCTTAACCACACCCTGCAGGATGTACTTGCGCGCCACGCCCGCCAGCTTGGCAAAAATGTGCTGTGGGTTCCCGGCATGGATCACGCAGGCATTGCCACCCAAAACGTCGTGGAGCGCGCCCTTGCTAAAGAAGGCAAAACCCGCCATGACCTTGGCCGCGAAGCCTTTGTGCAGCGCGTATTGGAATGGAAGGAAGAATACGGCGGCCGCATACTCAACCAGATACGCCGCATGGGGCAGTCTGTTGACTGGACGCGCGAACGCTTTACTATGGACGAAAGCCTGGCGCGCGCCGTGCGTAAAGTTTTTGTGCAGCTCTATAATGACAACCTTATCTACAAAGGCAAATACCTGGTCAACTGGTGCGTACGCTGCCAAACCGCCCTCTCCGATGACGAAGTAGAGCACAGCACCCGCAAAGACCATATCTGGCATATACGCTATGACCTTGAAGATGGTTCAAACTCCATCACCATTGCCACCACCCGCCCAGAAACCATAATGGGCGACACCGCCATTTGCGTGAACCCAGAAGATACCCGCTACACCCACCTTGTGGGTAAAACCGCCCTTGTGCCCATTATTGGCCGCCGCATCCCCATTATCGCAGATGCTTACGTTGACAAAGAGTTTGGCTCCGGTGCCTTAAAAGTTACCCCCTGCCACGATATCAACGACTGGAACCTTGGCAAGGCCCATAACCTTGAGTTTATCCAAGTTCTGGACGAAACAGGCCGCATGTCTGCTGAAGCAGGCGCTTACGCCGGCCTTTCACGCGAAGAATGCCGCACCCGCTTCCTTGCAGAACTTGCAGAAGCCGGCCACCTTGTACGCGAAGAAGAAATTGAACACAGCATAGGCCACTGCTACCGCTGCCAAACCGTTATTGAACCCTACGCCTCTACCCAATGGTTTGTAGCCACCACCAAAATGGCGCCTGCTGCTAGAGCCGCCGTACCTACAGAAATTGCCATTATCCCCGATACTTGGGAAAAAACCTACTACAACTGGCTGGATAATATACGCGATTGGTGCATCAGCCGCCAACTCTGGTGGGGGCACCGCATACCCGCCTGGACATGCAATGCCTGCGGCCACCTTATTGTTTCCGAAACTGACCCCACAAGCTGCCCCAAGTGCGCCTCCTCCTCCCTTACCCAAGACCCAGACGTATTAGACACCTGGTTCTCCTCCGCCCTTTGGCCATTTTCCACTATGGGCTGGCCTGACCAAACAGAAGACCTTGCCCGCTATTACCCCACATCTGTCCTTGTCACCGCCTTTGATATCCTCTTTTTCTGGGTGGCCCGCATGGTTATGATGGGCCAGCACTTCATGCACCAGCCCCCCTTCCGTCACGTCTACATACACGCCCTTGTGCGCGACGCCGGCGGCAAAAAAATGTCCAAGTCTACTGGCAATGTCATTGACCCCATTGATATGATAGACAAGTACGGCGCAGATGCCCTGCGCTTTACCCTTGTGGCCTTTGCCGCCATGGGGCGCGATATTAAACTCTCTGAAGAACGCATAGAGGGCTACCGCCACTTTATCAACAAACTCTGGAATGCCGCCCGCTTCTCCCTTATGAACCTGCCGGATACCATCCCTACCACCACCTCCGCCCTTGACCAAATACCCATGCACCACGCATGGATTCTTTACCGCCTTGAAATCACCAAGGAAGAAAACAAAGCCGCCCTCTCCGCCTACCGCTTTAACGACTCTGCCCAGCTTCTCTACAAATTCCTGTGGAACGAGTTTTGCGACTGGTACTTAGAACTCATTAAGCCCGATATGCGCCCGGAAAACCCCGATGCCCACGCCCGCGGCCTGGCCCAGCACGTTCTCTACACCGTGCTTAAAGAACTCCTCCAGCTCCTGCACCCCATTATCCCCTTTGTTACCTCAGAAATATGGCAGGCCTTACCCGGCCTCGCCACCTCTGAACTGGCCCTGGAACCCTACCCCGCCCCGCGTCCCCATATTCCCGCCGCCTTCACTGAGCGCGCCCAAAATATGGTCTTTATTCAAGACTGTATCTCCGCCATTCGCACCATCCGCGCAGAGCTGAACATAAAACCCTCAGCACCCCTTACCGTGGATATTTGCCCAAGCCCCGCTCAGGCACTTATCCTCAATTCCTCCAAAACCTGGTTCACCACCCTCGCCCGCGTGGAAACCATTAACCTCATTTCTTCCACCGCTGACGCCCCCAAGGCCAGCGCCAGCGCTGTTATAGACGGCGCAGAAATAATTGTGCACCTTTCCGGCCTTGTAGACTTTGACGCAGAGCTTGCACGCCTTGCCAAAGAAATAGCCAAAACAGAAAAAGACCACGCCTCCCTGGCCGCTAAACTGGCTACCAACTTCGCCGAACGCGCACCCGCCGATGTGGTGGAAGCCGAACGCGCCCGGCTTGCGTCATTAGAA
>CAZPTC010000053.1:0-11504 GCA_964589455.1 uncultured Desulfovibrionaceae bacterium
ACTTCATATTGCAACGCTAAGGAACCACATGAAACTTGTTATTGGTATAGCTGGTCTTGGAACTGTTGGCTCTGGCCTTTTGGAAGTGCTGGCTCTTAACGCGCAAAGCGTTTTAGAGCGTACTGGCATGGAAATTATTGTTAAAAAAGTGGCCGTTAAAAATCCCAGCAAAACAAGAGTATTGCCTGCTGGTTGCGAGCTTTGTTTTGACCCCATTGCCCTTGCCCTTGACCCAGAAATTCAAGTTGTGGTTGAACTTATGGGCGGTAAAGGCCTTGCAAAATCTCTTATAGAAGAAGCGTTGCGCAATAAAAAGCATGTAGTTACAGCCAATAAAGCCTTGCTTGCAGAAGAAGGCGAACCCCTGTTTGCCCTTGCTGCCAGCCAGGGTGTGGCCCTTTTATACGAAGCAAGTGTTGCAGGCGCCATACCAGTTGTTCAAACCCTAAAAGACAGCCTGGCAGGTAACCAGATTGAATCCTTCATGGGTATTTTAAACGGCACCAGCAATTTTATTCTTTCCTCTATGACCAGTGAAGGCATGGATTTTGCCACAGCCCTTGCAGATGCCACAGCCCAAGGAATAGCAGAAGCTGACCCCACCTTGGATATTGATGGCTACGACGCTGCCCACAAGCTTATTTTGCTCATCCGCCTTGCCTGGGGTCTGCATTACCCTTGGGATAAGCTGCCCATAGAAGGCATACGCCATACAGACAGAATGGACATAGGCTTTGCCCGCGAATTTGGCTACACCATAAAAATGCTGGGCCATGCCCGCCGCGTGCAAGACACAAACAACAGCTATACTTACGAAGCCGGCCTTTACCCAGCCCTTGTCCATCACAGCCTTTTGCTTGCCCGCGTGGGCAAGGCCTATAATGCCATACGCCTGCAGGGCAATGCTATGGGTACCTTATTTTTGCACGGCCTTGGTGCCGGCAGCAAACCCACAGCCAGCGCAGTTTTGGCAGACATTCTCAACATAGCCGCCTTTGAAAGTACCTGCAACTCAAGCCCCCGCCCGTGGCCAGCGCGTGCAAATACCGGATTTATGCAAGAACCCCTGCCCCCCTGCCCTATTTTGCCCCCGGATGATTCTGTCAGCCCGTGGTATATCCGCTTTATGGCGCAGGATCACCCAGGCATTTTGCGCGATATTGCAGGCGCTATGGCAGAACAAGGCGTAAGCATTGCGCAGGTTATACAAAAATCTCCCCAACTGAACCCGGACGGAACTTTGCAGCAGGCTGTCCCCCTTGTGTTTATGACGCACGCAAGCCCAACCCGCGCTATACGCCTTGCTTTGCAAAACCTGAAGACAGACGCTATTCTTACAAAACCTGTTTGTTACAGGGTGTTGGAAAAGTAAGTGCACAAAATAGTTAAATTATGCCATCTTAAAAAACTCAATGGCCAATTTATGGCTTTTTACAAGTGAAACAAATTTTTCACTTACCACATAATGGGTCACAATTTTGCTATCTTTTGCAATAAAAAACTCTGTATTCGGGTCAATATAAAATGGGTCTATCAGTATAGGGGGGTCTCCACTAACTGGAGATTTCATATACCCAGATTTTTCATAGTCTACAAAACAAACATGATTCAATATTTTTCCAGCGTAGCACAAAAATTCTTCGCCATCTAATTTTACAATACAATCAATAAGTTTCATTTCATTTGATACAATGCTTCCTACCCTCTCTTTAAATCTCTGCGAAAACAGTGGTACTCCTGTGAGGGTTTCATAAAAATCATATTTACTCAATAGATTTTTTGGTACATCACATGGAGCAGTAGCACAAATAACATCTGTATCTAATGTATCCAAAGAATCGCCAACAAAGTACGCAAACATATTCCCCTTTTTATCATCCAGTGCAATAAGATAATCATCGCACTCTTTCCACCGCGCTTTATTTGTCATGTCATAAATACTCAATAGTACTGACCTCCAAGCATGTGTAAGGTATGCGAAACATCAGCTTTTTTGGGGGATTACCCCCCAAAAAAAGCTTGTTTCCTTATTCTTACAGTTTTCTCAAATCAGCGTACCAGTTGCTGGCTTGTTCCAGCAGTTTAAGAGTACGGTCTGCCATAGTAAATGGCTCATTCATATAGCCATCCAGCAGTAAGGTGCTGTCGAGCAAGGCGCGCACCATTTCTGGGATAATGGGGTCATCGGGGTTTGCTTTGAAAATCCGCAAAAGCGCGCGGGAGAAGGAGTGGTCGCGGTTCAGCTCCAGCACTTTTTGGGGCACGCTGTCGTTTTTCTGCATCACACGGATAAGTTTTTCCATAGAGGAGGTAACGCCGTCTGGGGAAACAAGGCAAGCCGGGCTGCCCATAAGGCGGGTAGACACGCGGATATCCTTCACGGAATCGCCCAGTATGGTTTTCATGGCAGCAAGCAAATCATCAAAGGATTTTTCGTCTGTTTCGCTCAGTGGCGGGGCTGTGGGGGCGGCCTCTGCGCTGTCTGCAAAGTCTTTAAGGGCTTCGTTGTCAGCCTGTTCTACAGCTTTAAAGGTGTGATTTTTGTATGTGCCAAGGGTTTCCAGGGCAAATTCGTCCACAGCTTCAAGCAGGTAAAGCACTTCAATACCTTTGCGGCGGAAACGCTCTAAGTGCGGGTTCACACGGGCGGCTTCCTTGGTGGGGGCGCTGACATACCATATTTCTTGCTGGCCAGACTTGGCGCGGCTGAGGTAGTCGTCAAAAGAGGTAATATCCCCTTCTTCAGGGTGTGCTTCTGTATGGGAAGAAGCAAAGCGTAAAAGCGGGGCAATACGGTCACGCACAGCGTAATCATTAAAGCCAAACTTGAAGTAACGGCCATGCATTTGCCAGAATTTGTTGTACTTTTCTTTATCAGAGGCAGCCATGCGCTCTATGAAAGAAAGAACCTGCTTCACAATGGTCTGGCCAATTTTGCGCACCACAATATTTTCCTGCAAGGTTTCGCGGGAAATATTAAGGGGCAAATCTTCCGTGTCTACAACGCCTTTAAGGAAGGCAAGGTAGTTGGGGATAAGCTCTTGGTTATTGCGTTGTATAAGCACGCGGCGGGCGTAGAGGTCAAGACCCCATTGGTCGCGCTGTTCATTGAAGTAATCGTTAGAGGAGTCTGGGATAAAGATAAGGGCATTAAATTGCACGGGGGCATCCACAGCAAGGTGGATAACATCTTGCGGGGGATTTTGGTCGTACGTGAGGAACTTATAAAACTCGTTATACTGTTCCTTGGTGATGGAGAACTTAGGTTCGCGCCAAAGGGCCGGGGTGGTGTTTACTACTTCCCCTTCCAGATAAATGGGGAATGGTAGGAAGTTGGAGTGCCCGCGTATAATGGATTCTACACGGTATTTTTCTAAAAACTCTTTGGCATTTTCTTTAAGGTGCAGGCGTATGGTGGTGCCACGCTTTACATCTTCGTCAGCAGGTACTTCTTCAATGGTAAAGGTGCCAAGGCCATCAGAAACCCATTTTTTGGCAGGTTGGGCAGGCAGTTTAGCAGGCTTGGAAATAACTTCCACTTTATCAGCCACCATAAAGACAGAATAAAAGCCTATGCCAAAGCGGCCAATAATACTGGCATTCTTGGGGTCTTCTGCCTTGTCTTCTGCTTCAATAATTTCTTCTTCATCCTCGTCTTCTTCTGTTATTTCATCAGGGGAAAACTTGGGGGCCTGGCCAATATCATTAAGAAACTGCTCAGAGCCAGATTTTGCAATGGTGCCTAGGTTTTCCACCATTTCTTGCTCTGTCATGCCAATGCCCGTATCGCTGACTGTAAGAATGCCATCGTCTTTAAGAATATCAATGCGGATTTCCAGGGGCAGGTCTGGTTCCAGCATTTTTTCGCCGGCACTTTGTGCATAACGCAGTTTGTCTAAAGCGTCAGAAGAGTTAGAAAGCAGCTCCCGCAGAAAAATTTCCCTGTTGGTGTACAGGGAGTGTGTAAGAATATTAAGTACCTTGCGCGTTTCAGCGCGAAATTCATGGGTATTATGTGACATACTTCCTCCAAAAAACTTCTCGGATAAATCTTTCCCAAAAGTAAGCACAGGGCGC
Source organism: uncultured Desulfovibrionaceae bacterium (assembly GCA_964589455.1). Lineage (GTDB taxonomy): Bacteria > Desulfobacterota > Desulfovibrionia > Desulfovibrionales > Desulfovibrionaceae > CAZPTC01. The sequence continues at coordinate 4,078 of CAZPTC010000053.1, forward strand.
TGTTCGTCAAGAGGCTGTGGCAGTATTTGTGGAAAAAAAGCCGTAAGGCACAAAAAAAGCCCGTGCGTAACACACGGGCTTAATAAAGGCTTTTTACTGCAAGCTAGAAGGTGTACTTGAAGTTTACAGCAATGTTCCAGCCATTAACGTACTTTTGACCAGCACGCAGGCGGCTGTTAAAGTTTTGGAATACATAACCCAATTCAAGTTGGGCGGCCAGGTTTTTATAGATATTGTAGGTGGTGGTGAAGTCCACTTCCACTGCGCTGTCTGCGGTGGTCATGTATTCTGTGGGGTTCAGGTAGCCACCATATACTTCTTGTGCATAACGCACATTGCGCTGGGCATTGGTACCACGGAAGTAGGTAACAGCCAGGCTGTGGTAAAGTTTGTCAACAAAGGAAAGGTTATCCCAACGCAAAGACACGCCCCATGTACCTTCGTGAGAAGTGTGTGCGGTGTAGTCGCCAAGGCTGTATTCCCCACCAAAGAAGCTGGTAGTGGCATTAAACCAGGGAGAAAGGATAAGTGCGCGGTTAGAACCACTGTTGGGGTTCTTTTTGTCACCACTGGAGTACCATGCCTTAAGGGAGGGGGTACCATATTGGGTCTTGTAGGAAGCCATACCAGCCAAGTACCAGCCAGCGCGGCGGTTATACTTGGACTTATCGCTCATAGAAGAATAGTAGGCATCAAATGCCATATAGAAGGGGTCAAAGCGGGTCAGCTCTGCGCCCACACCAATCCACCATGCGGTACCATTAGAAAGGTTTTTACCAGCTACCATGTTGCCATTGGCATCACGGTAAAAGCCTGCTGTAATGGGGGCAAGCATGCTGCCAACATTGTACGCAAATTGGTCTTTGGCATCAGCACCAACCATACCCACCATAGCCCAAGGGGTAATGGCAAAACCATTGCCAGAGTAAGTGATGTCTGCGCCAATGAAATCAGAAGAAATGGAGTTACCAAACAAGTTGCCAAACGCGTTAGGGGCAGTGGCGCGTATCCAGTACAAGTTACCGGAGGCATTTTCACCAAGGGGTGAAGAAATGTTCACACCAGTGGCTGTATCGTCCAGCATAATGGAACCAAACACATAGCTGGGTGTGTACCAGGACTGAAGACCCATACGCACCTTCACGTCTGTGCTGGGCACCAGCCAGTCAAGGTAGGCGTGGCGGGCTGCTACATTGGGGGTATTGTTCATGGCAAAACCGTCAGCAGTTAAAATACCATTCTCAACGCCCCATTTGCCTGTGCCAACCTGCAACTGTAAAGTTGCAGAAAGTTGTTCAGACACAATAAGATCCAGGTTAACACGCATACGTTGTTTAACAGAAAACTTTTCGTCGCCATTATGGGCAATATAGTCTGTAATATTGCCAAGGCGCTGGAATGTTAAGTCAAATGTGCCGCTTGCCTTTAATTCAACAGCCTGGCTTGGTGTTGCTGCACTGCAAAGCATGCCAGCAGCCAAAAGCAATGTAAGAAGTTTTTTCATACCTCATCCTTCAAATAAGTGATTCGTTATAATCTGCCTCCAAAAAGTGGCGGCAAGATGTTTTTATGTACTGTATTATCACTGCAAAATCAAGGTTAGATTTCTATTCTGTTCGTAACAAAATCTAACAACAAAATAGTTTGATATATTGAAAAGTTAATTGACCTTACAAAGCATTTTTCGACCTTGCGCTTTTTTTATGTATTTTATACCATGAAAAAAAAGGGGAACCTATGCCCGGCTTTCTGAATATTGAAGACAAAACCCGTAAGCGACGTCTGGAAATTGGCATTGCTATTGGCATACTTTTGCTTGTTGCATTAGTAAGTTATGGTGAAATAGCCTACTTTGGCATAGATTCTTGGTACTTTTTAGCGCTCATTAATTTAAACGGCCTTCTTATGGTCATTGTGCTTTTCCTTTTAGGGCGCAATGTATACAAGCTTATTTTGGAACGCAAAAGCAAGGTGTTTGGCTCCAGACTACGCACACAGCTTGTTTTAGCGTTTCTCTCCATCTCTTTTCTTCCTGTTTTTATTATGTTTCTTGCCTCTAATAGAGTAGTAGCAACAAGCGTGGACTACTGGTTTACCAGCCAGGTAGAAAACTCCATGCAGGCAGCTATGGATGTGGGGCAAAGCTTTTATGCCAACGCAACAGAAAGGCTTGGCAGCTATGGCATGGATCTTTTGGCAGATTTACCAGCAGAAAAGCCTTGGCTTAGCCCTAAGGCACCTTTTTTGATTAAGGAATACCAAGAGCAATACCACCTGCCCCTTGTGGGCTTTCTTGTAGAAGGCAAACCCGCTACATGGAGCATAGACCCCGCCTTTGAACCTATTTGGCGACAAATTGAACGCAACCTGAAGCCCCTTACAGGGATACGGGATGCCCTGCTTTGGACAGACCCTTCCGGCGACTACGCCATTACCCTGCTGCCAGCCGATACGGGTATGCTTGTACTGGTAGAGTCTATTGGCCGTGGCCAACTTATGAAGCTTACAAGTATACGGCAGGGTTTTGCAGAGTATTCCCAAATTAAAGACCAAAAAACCCCGCTGAAACTTTCTTTTACCCTTATTTTAGCTTTACTCAGCCTTATTGTTATTTTTGCTTCCATATGGGTGGCTTTTCACCTTTCCCGTAACCTTACTGACCCCATTAAGGCCCTTTCACGCGGCACTGTGCATGTGGGCAAAGGTGACCCGCCACTTCTTGTAGAAGGCTCTGGCAAGGATGAACTGGGGCAGCTTGTGGAATCGTTTAACCGCATGGCACTAGATGTAAGTGAAAGCCAGAACAGACTCACAAAACTTAATGCACTGCTTGAAGAACGCAGAGAGCATTTAGAAGCCCGCAATGAATATATAGAAACAGTTTTAGAGCATATTGCCACAGGCGTTTTTACACTTGATGACGATGGCTGCATACTTACCATGAACAAAGCTGCCTGTACCATTTTTGGCACATCCCCAAAGGCATGGGTGGGCAAAAAACCTGCTGAACAATTAGGCCCCCCCTATAATACCATGATAGTAGAAATGCTGGATGCCCTGCACAAAAGCCCAGAAAAAACATGGTCGCGCGAAGTAAGTTTTGCACTGCCAAACCTTGGGGGTACAGAACGCCAGTGGAAACTGCGTATCCATGCCGTAAACTTAAAGCCCCTTGCCCTGCCAGAGGCAGAAGAAGGGCATATAGTGGCTGTTATTGACGATATAACAGACTTAAGCCGCGCCCAGCGCCTTGCTGCCTGGCAAGAAGTGGCACGCCGCATTGCCCATGAAATAAAAAACCCGCTTACCCCTATTAAACTTTCTGCCCAGCGCTTGCAGCGCAAATTTTCCCCGGCCATACAAGACCCAGCCTTTTTGGAATGCACCCACCTTATTATTAAAGAAGTGGAGCGTATGCAAAATATGGTGGCAGACTTTTCTTCCTTTGCGGCCCTTCCCCCTATTGAACGCCAGCCAGCATCCCTTCAACCTGTACTGGAAGAAGTATTTACGCTTTTTAAAAGCACCCCGCGTATACATTGGAAACTCAAAATTGACGACAATTTGCCTTATGTGGATATGGATAAAGCTGCCCTGCACCGCGCTATTCTTAATGTGCTGGCCAATGCCGCAGAAGCGTTAGAGTCTGTACCAGACACCCCTAACCCCACTGTGTGGCTGCACGCATTTTGTTCCCACAGCGAAGGACACGAAAAAACAGTTTGCATACGCATAGATGATAATGGCCCTGGCCTTGACCCAGAAGAAACCCAGCACCTCTTTGAACCCTACTTTTCCAAAAAACCGGGTGGTACAGGCCTTGGGCTGGCCATTGTGCAGTCTATTATCAGCGACCACCAAGGCACCATACACGCCCAAACACGCCCAGAAGGCGGCACCCGCGTAGAAATATTTTTGCCTGGTGTGTGAGGGGGAAAATTTGGGAGGGAGGGGAGACCCCTTTTGTGAACAAAAGGGGCCTCCCCTCCCTCCCAAACCCACCCTCCCCTCCACCAAAAAACTTTATTTGGTCAGAGTAGATTATGAAAAGAATACTACTCAGTATTCTTAGCGCTTTTTCCCATAAGCAATGCCAAGTTTATCCAGCCTAAAACGCAAAGTATTGGGTTTTAAACCCGCCTTAGCGGCTGCGCCAAAAGGACCGGAAATTCTGCCCTGACAGTCTTTCAGCAAGGCTTGAAAATAGCGGGTTTCCACTTCATCCAGGCTTGGCAAATCTTTATTTGACCCCGGTATTATATCTGCCACAGTGGTTGCAGCGCGGTCTTTTTCCAGGCGAAAACGTAAAGGCCCCTGCGGTGTAAGCACCATAGCTTCTGCCACCACATTGCGCAGTTCCCGCACATTGCCCGGCCAGTCATACAAAGCAAGGCGCTCCATTTCTCCAGGGGCAATAGCAGGTGGCAAAATACCAAAGCGCTTGGCCCCTTCCTGTATAAAGTGCGTCACAAGCAAAGGCACATCCTGCTTTCTTTCCCGCAAAGCAGGCACTTTTAGCTGCACCACCCTTAAACGGTAATATAAATCTTCCCTGAATGTACCTTCTGCCACCATACTGCGTAAATCTCTGTGTGTTGCCGCAATAAGGCGAAAATCTATAGCAATAGGGCTGGTGCTGCCAACACGGGTTATGCACTTATCCTGCACTACACGCAACAGTCTTGCCTGCACATCATGAGGTAATTCCCCTATTTCATCCAAAAAAAGTGTGCCGCCATTTGCCTGCTCAAAATAGCCTTTATGGTCACGCAAAGCACCAGTAAAAGCCCCTTTGCTGTGCCCAAACAGCTCACTGTCCATGAGTGAGGTGGGTATTGCGCCACAGTTTACCGCTATAAAAGGCGCACCTGCCCTGCGGGAAAAACCATGCACAGCATGGGCAACAACTTCCTTGCCTGCCCCGGTTTCCCCAAGTACAAGCACAGGTACATCTGTTGCACCAGCAAGGCGCGCCTGCCGTATTACAGGCTCAAGGCCGCTTTTTGCGCCAATAATTTCTTTATCCGGCCTTTTATCTAACTGGCTGCGTAATTCTAAGTTTTCCCGCAAAATAACGCTTTTCAGAGCCTCTACCTCTCTGTAGCGCAAGCTGTTACTTAACGTCATAAGAAAAGGTGCGCGTAAACTAAGCAAAAGGTCAAGCTGTTCTTGCGTTGGCGGATTGTCAGCTTCAAAGCTAAATGTAAGGCCAACCCAAAAATCCCGTTTAAAGCGAATCCGTATAAAAAATATTGGGGGTTTTCTCCCACGAACACTAAGCGTTGCAAGCAAAAGTGCAATATTATCATTTGGTATTGTAACCAAAAGACCTGTTTCTTCTGCTTCTTTTTTTAGTATTGTGGCACTTGCAGCTTCAAACTGTTCCGTAGTTAGCCTCATTCGTTTGCTGGAAATAGCTGTTTGCTTTTCGTCACAATACAATATTGATTCTATTTCTTGTAAATCCGCATGGATACGCGCTACATCTATGCTTTTAAGCGCCATAAATTTTTGCAGGTATCGCAACAGTGAAGCAAATGCTTCTTCTATATCCAAGGTGCTGCATAGGCGTAACGTTGCATCATAAAAAAAATTTCCTGTATCAGGAAAATCTTTTTTCCAATATACCGTATCCCCACCTGGTATTTCCGGTATGTTGGAATTTAAATGCAAAATATTGGAATCTGCAAGAATAGGCATAAAAGAATTCCTTTATTTTACTAATACTTAACTGTTGGCATGATATTAGCAAAGGTTAGTATATAGGTCAAGTTGTGTACACACCTTTTAACCAGGAGCATCAAGACATGTCCGGCATTTCTCTCCACCAGGCCACACCGGCAAACAATGACTGCACGCCAGATAGTGCTGTTTGGCCTATTGGCAAAAAAGCGGCCTTTTACAGTTGTTTTGTTGTGTTTTTCCTTGGGATTTTTGACTTTATTGACAGGCAGGTTTTGGCTGCCCTTTTGCCCTACATTAAGGCTGAATGGGGGCTAACAGACACCCAGCTTGGTCTTTTAGTCTCTATTGTAAATATCATTATGTCTATTTTGGTATTACCCAGTGCATACCTGATAGATAAATGGAGCCGCAAAAAGATGATAGCCATTATGGGCACTATCTGGAGCATTGCTACAGGTGCGTGCGCTATTGCTGGCAGTTATACCCAGCTTCTTGTTGCCAGAGCCTTTATTGGTTTTGGGGAAGCAGGCTATAACCCGGCTGCACAAGCCCTTATTTCTGCGCAATTTCCTGTAAAATACAGGGGTACAGCCATTGCCCTTACGCAGGTGGGTCTTGGTCTTGGGGCTCCACTTGGCCTTATTCTTGGCGCCTTTATCGCAACCCACTGGGGCTGGCGTTATGCTTTTGGCGTGGTGGCAGTTCCGGGGATTATTTTGTCCATTATGGCTCTTTTTATCAAAGACTATAAGTCTGTAGAAGTAAAGAGCGTCCAAAAAACAGAAAAACCGCTCTCATATCCAGCAGTTGTGCGTGGCATTTTCAGCACTCCTTCCCTTCTTTGTGTCTTTTTTGGTGCCATTATGGCGATGATGCAGGGTGGCGCGCAGATTAACTGGTTGCCTTCTTACCTTGAGCGTGAAGGTGGGCTTTCTATATTTGCTGCAAGTAATATGGCAGCAGCCGTACTTTTTGCCTCTATTGTTGCAGCCATTATCACTGGCCCAGTTGTAGACCAATTACGCAAACGCACCAAAAATGGTACCCCTATATTTGTCGCATCCGCGCTTTTTATTGCTACAGGTGTATACGCCATTGTGTATGGTGTGCTCACACCCGGTAGCTTTACACAGCTTGCTTTGCTCATGTTAGCCCAACTGCTTGTTGGGGTGGTGGTTTCCACAGGCCCCATTATCGCTATGGACTTAAGCCACCCAGGCGCTCGCGCTACTACAGCAGGTATGCTGGTATTTTGTCAAAACCTGTTTGGTTTCTCTCTGGGCCCCGTTGTTACCGGCTTCCTGTCAGACTCCTTTGACCTTGGCACAGCTCTTCTGGTTCTTAATGTCATAGCCCCTTGTCTTGTGGCCATCAGCTACAGTGTGTGCTCCTTTGTTTACAGAAAAGACCTGGACAAAGTAGAATGTGTAGCCCTTAGCTTTGAAAAATAATAACCTTAAACATACATTTGGAGTATACCATGCAAAACGCAATTGTTATTATGTTTGACTCTCTCCAGCACAATTATCTTGGTTGCTACGGCAATACCTGGATTAAAACCCCCAACTTTGACCGCTTTGCCAGAGAAGGCGTGCTTTTTGAAAACTGCTATATTGAAGGCGTGCCCACTGTTCCCTGCCGCCGCGCCATGCACACAGGCCGTTATACCCTGCCTGTTTCCGGCTGGGTTGCCCTTACAATGCAAGACACAACCATAGCAGACCTTTGCTGGGGCCGCCCCA
>CAZPTC010000054.1:0-6467 GCA_964589455.1 uncultured Desulfovibrionaceae bacterium
ATGAATGAAACCCAAAATTCCCTTGCCAGTCTGCAAAAGAATTTATCGTCTATTCTGGCAGATGCCACAAAGCGTGAAGAAATGGAACGCATGGGCTCCATGCGGGAAAGCCGCCTTGTAAACCAGCGTAAGGTACTTATTGAAGACACAGCCACAAAGGCTGCCCCAGGACGCGAAGCTGAGGCGCAGGAAGGCCAAAGCGCCAAGAGTATGCGCAACAGCACAGATAACCCAAGTGGTAAGCCTGTAGAAAGCGCCACACATGGCAAGCAGGAAAACGCACCTGTTCTGGAAAAAGCAGACACAAAGGCAGACCCCCTGCAAAAGACCAAGGAAGCCGTGAACGCTGCCCTGCAAAAGGGAGAAAACACAGCAACTATGGGGGATAACGAGCCAGCGGCAGACAAGACAGAAAAGGCAGAAGGCCCACGCGCACCCATTATCCCACCCACAGCAAGCAGGCAGGGAGAAGAAAGTGGGGAAAAGGCGGGTAAAGAAAGCGCAGAAGACAAAAAGCACCAGGCAGAAAAGCAGGAAAATTTTGCCGCTCAGGTAAACCGCAAGGAAGAAAATACTACCCGGTCAGAGCAAAAAGTCTTTACCCCAAGCGCAGGGGAAAGCCCCGTTGCCCCTCTTGGTATGGTGCAAGGCCCAAGCGCATTGCAAAACCAGGCTGTTACTGGCCAGCAAGCAGCAGGCCGCGCAAACCTTCCGCCAGAAGCACAAATTAGCGAAGCCCTTTTCACAGCAGCCAAAAATGGCACCCAAAAGCTGGAATTACAGTTAAACCCTGAAAATCTTGGCATACTTACAGTTACACTTGTAAGCCGCAATGGCGAAATAAGCGCCCTTATCCAGCCAGAAAAGGCAGAAACCGCCGCCCTTGTAAGCCGTCAGGTAGAAGCCATACGCGCCCAATTAGAAAACCAGGGTGTGCGTTTAGAAAAAATAGATGTGCAAACAGCCCTGGCAGACTCCCATTCCCAAAACTCCGATGCTTGGAGCAATGCGGAACAGCACAACAGCGCGCGCGAATGGGCGCAGCGCACCCATGATAATGAACATAATCGTCGCCTTCTCCAAGTAGGCAATGCGGAAAACAGAGTTTTGGCACAAGATATGCAAGATATGGGTATAGAAGGCAAACGGGAAATTTATGCCGAGCGCCTTCACCTGGTAGCATAATCCGTGTTGCCTAATCTTTATGTTTGATGGAGTGAAGTATGGCCTCCTCTTCCGCAATAGATAATTCCTACAAAAACGCTATTGGTGATGCACTTAACTCTTCCACTGGCGGTAAGGAAATGGATAAGGAAGCTTTTTTGCAGCTTCTTGTCACGCAGTTCAAGTACCAAGACCCGCTCAATCCAATGGAAGACAAGGAATTTGTCGCCCAGCTTGCGCAGTTCTCTGCTCTTGAACAAAGCATGACTATGAATAAAAACATAGAAAAGCTGTACACCCTGCAAGGCCTGCAAACACAAATAGGTGCTGCCAACTACATTGGCAGAGACGTATCTGCACGTGGCTTTGGTGTAAGTGTAAGCGATAAAGGCAAAACAATATCCAGCCTCCAGTACGCTATTTCTGAAGAAATGAGCACAGGCTTTGTCAATGTGCTGGACTCCACAGGCAATACAGTTGCAACCCTTACTCTTGGTGCCAAGGCAGCAGGTATACACGACCTGCCGTGGGACGGTTACCAGAGCAATGGCAACAAAGCCCCGGATGGTGTGTATACCATGGCATTTGTTACATACAACGCCAATGGCGACCGTATGCTGGTAGATGCCTCCGTGGGTGGCCGCGTAGATGCAGTAAGTACATACAATGGCGAACAATACCTGCGCTTAACAGATGGCCGCGTGGTTCTGCTTTCCAATGTACGCGAAATTGTGCAGCCAAAGCAGGTAACAGACAAACCCGAAGACCCAGACAAAGACGACGAGGACAAAGACCCACCGACCGTTACTCCTCATACCGCCTCAACTGGTGAAAATGGTGCTCCGGCTGCTGCCCCGGCCAGTGCGCCCACTGCTGAAGGCGCTGCCCCGGCAAGTGCCCCGACTAAAGAAGAAACAGAGGCCGCAATGGCCAAGGCTATGGCAGATTACGAAAAGGCCGTGGCTGCATGGAATAATTGGCAAGACAAAAGCGCTGCTTAATACACGCTTTCTGGATAATGTCTGAAAAAAACGCTTCCTGAGGGGGAAGCGCAAATGGAGAAAAATTATGAGTCTTACAGCAAGTATGTGGACAGGTGTTTCAGGCTTACTCGCCCACGGCGAAAAAATGAATGTCATTGGTAATAACATCGCTAACGTCAACACTGTGGGTTTCAAATCCCAACGTATGGACTTTGCAGACTTTGTATACCAAAATGGCTTCAGTACCTCAGGCATTACCCAAATAGGGCGCGGTGTTAACATTGGCATAGTCATGGGCGACTTCTCCCAAGGCCCCTACGAAAGCACAAACTCCGCAACAGACCTTGCCATTAATGGCCGCGGCTTTTTCAAAGTCAATAAAATTGGTACAGACCAATCCTATTATTCCCGCGCAGGTAACTTCTATTTCAATAAAGAAGGCTATCTTATAGACCCCAGCGGCTTTGCCCTGCAAGGCTGGAAAATTGATAATGCTGGCGGCGTACAGCAGGCTACTGGCGGCATGGGCACCAGCACAAAAACAAGCAATTCCCAGGTATTGGGTACTGGTGTACCGCAAGATATTAAGCTGGATACCTGGACTGTTTTCCCGCAGCAAACCAGCAATATGACCTTTAAGGTCAATCTGCCTAAGAGTGGTACAGATAATTCCCGTGACCAAAGCAATCCCTTTGCCAGCCTCTATAAAACGTGGAATGGCACCCAACCGCCTGCTACCCCCACAACAAAGCCTATACCAGAGTCTGCGTATGCAGAAGAAACCACTATGGAAGTGTACGACGAAGCAGGCGTTAAACACAAGGTTACGGTTTACTTTGACAAGGTTAATCCTAAGGACTACGAAGGTATGGGTTCCGGGTATGAAAGCTGGGAATACATTGTCACTATGGACCCAGCAGAAGACCAGCGTATGTTTTTTGACCCTGCCACCAATACCCTGCGCAAAGTTAATGAAACAACTGCCGGTGGCATGCTGATGAGCGGCACCATGACCTTTGACTCCAAAGGCCAGCTTGTCAACCAAAGCTCCTATACCTGGGGCGGGGCACAAAGCAGCGTAGATGACCCGCTTTCCTATACAGATGTGCCAGACCCTGCTGACCCGCTTAATACCCTGAAAGTTATTAACCTTGACCCTTCTAACCTCAATAACTGGCAGCCAGCCGCTATTTCTAACTCCGGTCTGCCCATTTTGGTGGCAAACTTCACCGGTATTTTAGATGCCCAAACCCCAGGTTCTCCCAATGGCCCCAAGTATAATATTGAATTAGACTTTGGCCTTAAAGCCGGCAACTTTACTATGCCCTGGACAAACGAAAATTCCTTGGGTTCTCTTTCTGTTGCGCCGTATGCCAATAACCCCAGTTATGACCCCGCAGACCCCTTAAAAGGCCCCAAATACTACCGCCTGAATGCGGACTATGACCCAACACAGCCTAAGTCCAGCCCATATGGGCAAAAAAATCTGATAGATGTGCCAGGCTTTAACTACTACAACCCTGCCACTGGAGAACTTGATCCTGCTGTTATTGCAAACCCTGCCTTTATCAAAGCATACAATAATCAACTGAGTACCCTGTATGGTGGCGTAAATTTAGACCTGGCAGCCGGCCAAACCTTCACCACCCCTGGCGGTGTAACGTATACTGTCAACAACGCGTTTACCATTACACCAGGCATGACGGATGCGCAAATAACTGCCGCATTCCAGGCAAATGTTACCCCCGCTACATTTGACGTAACAGTTGCGGATGACATGAGCGCCTTTAACGCTCTTATGTCCACAGCCATTAACACCTCCACTAATAAACCTACTGACCTTAGTGTGTTTGCAGCCGCTACTGCTGTAAATGGCAATAACCTTGGCACATTCAATAAGCCCATAGTGCGCGACTCTTACGTCAGCACAAACCTTAATGGCCCCTTTAGCAGCAACCAGTCTCAAGATGGTTATGGCTATGGCGACCTTACAGACTACACAGTTGACCAACAAGGCGTTTTGTACGGCATTTACTCTAATGGTGTTACCCTGCCCCTGTACCAGGTTACCCTGTACGACTTCACCTGTACGCAGGCCCTGCGCAGAGAAGGCAACAACCTGTACTCCAAAACCCGCGCTTCCGGGGAAGAAAAATCTGGCCCGGCTGGTGTGGCAGGCCTTGGCAGCATAAGCGGCAACACGCTTGAGCAGTCCAATGTGGATATGTCTAAAGAATTTGTGCAAATGATAACCACCCAGCGTGGCTTCCAGTCTAACAGTAAAATCATTACAACAGTAGACCTTATGCTGGATACCGTTATCCAGATGAAGAGATAAGTTTTCAGGCTCCCTCACCTGAATGCCCTTTCCCCCTTGGAAAGCTCACGCGCCCCAACCTGTCCTGGGGCGCGTTTTGTTTAATGTCTTTCTACCCTCAAGATTTTAATCGCAGTGCCGAAATAATAGTATAGAGGGTTTTTCTTCATGCCCAACGTGCATGGCACCCTGTACTCCACATCACGCGCCAATTCGCCGCGCATTTTCCTCATACGACCTCAGCCCGTTCTTTGGCGTCCTTTTTTCTATACTATCGAGGCATAGTATGAAAATAAAAACCAAACTTTCCGGCGGCTTTGGAATTATTCTGGCAGCTCTTGCAATCACAGCTCTTATTACATGGAGCACAATGGCAACATTGCGTACCCAGGCGCAGCAGGTGCTGCATATTGAAAATGCTATAAGTTTTACATTGGAAACCAATATTGCGTTGCTGCGCTTTATGGCAAAACCAGAAGCAGGCGCAAGACAAAATGTGGAAGCTATAATTGACCGTGCGAAAGAAAACCTGAAAGAAGCCATGAGGCTTATGGTGCGTGCAGACCATTTAGAGCGCGCCCAAAATGTACTTAACGGCCTGGACACGCTTAAAGCCAGCTTGGAAATGCTGGAGAAACACCAAAGTGCCATAGCTACTTCTCGCCAAAACCTTGTGGATGCGCAGGCTGTGGCCTTAAATGCCCTTACCTCCATTATCACGCGCAATGATAACAGACAAAGGGAAGAGCTTATAACCCGCAGGGCAGAAGGCGGCATTATACTGCATGAAGCAAAAGACGCCTTTTTTCAGGCGCGTATTGCCCGCTATGCCTTTATAGAAAACCCCACAAAAGAAAGCGCAGACAGTGTTGTAAGCTACATTAAACAAAGTCTTTCAAATTTAGAAAACGCTAAAACAATATTTGTTACACAGGAAACACTTGCCATATTACAATCTACAATAGAAAATGTTTCCGCATACAATACGGCATTTCTTCTTGCTTTAAAAGCGCAGGAGGAACTTGGAAAGGCCGCTGAAGATACCAGAAATTTAGTGCAGAGTATCACCAAAAATATGCAAGCTCTTTCTGCAGAAACAGATGAACATCTTAGCTATGTACAATCGTATACAACATGGCTTATTCTTGCCATAAGCATTTTTACTATTCTTGCTGGCGGTATTATTGCGGTTATTATTACACGCAACATCAACCGCCCCATACGCAAAGCATTAGCTTTTGCGGACAAAGTAAGCAAGGGCGATTTTTCCGCACGTTGGGAAACCGCGCGTACAGATGAAATGGGCAACCTTGCCACGCGCCTTAACCAGGCTTTTCAAATTGTGGCAGAAAAAGTGTTGTGGCTGGAAAATATTATTGACTCCATGCCCTCCCCAGTTTCTGTAACAGATAATAACAGGCATATCACCTTTTTAAACAAACCAGCCTTGCAAATTATTGGCAAACAACACCGTGAAGAGGTACTGGGTAAACCTTGTGATACTGTATGGGGAGCCCCAATATGCGATACGCAAAACTGTGGTATAGAATGCCTTAAGCATTCTGCCACTAAGCAGGGCAGCACTGAGTTTTCATCGGGCAGCAATTACTTTGGGGTAAAATGCAGTTACATTAACAACAGCAAAGGTGAATGTATAGGGCATATTGAAGTCATAAACGATATTTCAGAAGCAGAACGCTTGCGCAAAGAAGCCCATGAATCTGTTGTGCGTGGCCGCATGGAAACTGTAGGCGCCTTAGAAGGTATTATTGAACGGATTTCCTATGCTTCTGGATCTCTTTCTTCCCATATCATAGAGTCTGACAAGGGGGCTACCCAAACAGCCGCACGCATGGCTGAAACATCTGCCGCTATGGAAGGCATGAACTCCACAGTATTAGAAGTAGCCCGCAATGCAGCAGACGCTGCAAGCGCCACAAAAAATATGCACGAAAAAGCACGCGAAGGCTCTGAAGTAGTGCATAATGTCATGGAAGGTATGA
>CAZPTC010000054.1:6477-11474 GCA_964589455.1 uncultured Desulfovibrionaceae bacterium
ATATACTGTACAAATCTGCCACCAGTTTGAAGGATGACATGCTTATGCTGCAAAAGCAGGCAGAAGATATAGGGCATATCATGGTGACTATTGCAGATATTGCAGACCAAACAAATCTTTTGGCCTTAAATGCCGCTATTGAGGCTGCCCGCGCTGGCGAAGCAGGCAGGGGCTTTGCCGTAGTAGCCGATGAAGTGCGCAAGCTGGCAGAAAAAACCCAAAAAGCCACTGCAGAAGTTGGTACCGCCATACAGCAAATTCAACACGCGGCAAGTACCAGCCGCAACAATGTGGATGGGGCGGTTATGGCCATTACGCGCAGCAATGAACTGGCAGAACAGTCTGGCATTGCGCTTGAGGAAATTTTACATGTAGCAGAAGCCGCGGCTGATAAAGTACGCGCCATTGCCACGGCCGCAGAAGAACAGTCTGCTTCTTCAGAAGAAATAAATCTTTCTATAGAAGGTGTAACGCGTATTAGCCAAAACCTTTCTGAAGCTATGAATAATGCGGCAAGTGCCGTGCAAGAACTTGCAAGTCAAACTACAGAATTAAACCAGGTGATAGAAAACCTAAAAAATGCCTGACAGCCCAGCAAACTGGTGGCAGCCCTGTAAGCCTTGCGCTGGCCACCAAATGGTATGAACATGTATGGCAAAGGCTTTGCTTGACAAACCCCCGCCCCCTTTTTATTGTTTATACATAACGCACCCTGCGCCAACGTGTTCCAAGGCACCCCACCAAAACCAGTCAGACACCAAGAAACCATTGTGTCCACCAGGCATTACCCAGAAAAAGATCCTTATCCGGGGCGCAGGTGACATTGCCACTGGCATTGCGCTTTTTCTTTTGCGCCAAGGCATTAGGAATATCCTCTTGCTGGAACAGGCAAGACCTTTAGCCGTGCGGCGTTTTGTATGCTTTGCACAAGCTGTTTTTGACGGCACATGTTATGTTGAGGAAGCTGAGGGTACACTGCTTCGCACCGCGCGCGAAGTGAAAGGCATGTGGGCAAAAAACATGAACACGCCAGACTTTTTGCTGCACCCTTCTGTGCCTTTACTTGTAGATGAAAACGCTGTTTGCCTGCCAGATATTGTACCAGATGTGGAAATAGAAGCCACGTTGAGTAAAAGAAATGCCGCGCGCGTATGCAAGGCAGATGCGCCCCTTGTTATTGGCATTGGCCCTGGCTTTTTAGCAGGCAATACGCCAGATGCAACAGCGCATGTTATTATTGAAACCAACCGCGGCCCAAACCTTGGCACTTACATCGAAGAAGGTACAGCAGAAGCTGATACTGGCGAGCCTGCACCTGTTATGGGCTTTACCCATGCGCGTGTTGTGCGGGCGCCTGCCAAAGGCATTTTTACACCCCGCGTAGGCCTTGGTGCATCTGTTCAAGAACAAGAGTGCTTAGGCTTTATGGAAGATAAAAATGACAAAAAACCTGTTTTCTCTCCCATTGCAGGCCGCACACGCGGGCTTATACATAGCGGGGTGTTTGTAGATAAAGGCGCAAAAATAGGTGATATTGAACCAAGAACAGACTTTGATATTTACAAAGTCTCTGACAAAGCTTTGGTTATTGGCCAAGGTGTGTATAACGCTATCTGTAAAAGGTTTATATGAAGTCTCTTTTGTTTTCTGGTTTTGATCCTGCGTTTAACTTAGCTCTTGAAGAAACACTGTTCCAATCTATGGAAGAAACAAGGGAAGATACCTTTCTTCTCTGGCGCAATGGCCCCAGCATTATTGTGGGCCGCCACCAAAACACGGTGGAAGAAATAAACGAAGCATTCATTGCCCAAAGCGGTTTGCCAGTTGTACGCCGCACAACTGGCGGCGGTGCTGTGTACCACGATACAGGCAACCTTAATTTTTCTTTTCTGCAATATGTGGGCAAAGGCACTATTCCAGATTTTAAGCAATTTTTGGAACCTGTTATAGAGGTGCTGCATGCACTTGGTGTTCCAGCAGAAATGAGCAGCCGCAATGATATTACTGTAGAAGGCCGCAAAATATCAGGCAGTGCCAAACGCCGCAGCGGGCCTTGTGTGCTCCAGCATGGCACCCTTATGGTAGACTTAGACTCCAGCGTGCTGGGCAATGCCCTTACAGGGAACCCGGATAAATATCTTTCCAAAGGGGTAGCTTCCCATAAAAGCCGTGTAGCCAATTTGCGCGAATTTTTGCCAGAGCCTCTTAAAAGTATGGAAAAAGAAGCGCTTGTTGAGCATATTGCCCAAAAACTTTTGCAAAGCATTGCGCCAACACCCTACCCACTTTCCCCGGATATACTTGCCACGGCGGAAAAACTTGCCGCAGAAAAATACCGCTCCTGGGAATGGAATTATGGGCATTCCCCGGCTTTTACCGCAAAAAAGCGCTGCCGCTTCCCTTGGGGCGCAGTGGAAGTATGTCTTGAGGTAGAAAAAGGGCTGGTTACCCAATGCACAATATTTGGCGACTTTTTCAGCCAGCAGGATGGCACACGGGAGGCTGTGCAACAGGCACTTACAGGCATACCCCATAGGGAAGACGCTTTTAGCGCTGCCCTTGCCGCTCTGCCCCCCCCTACCCTTGAAGATGCGTTTTTAGGCGCAGACAAGGCGGAACTTATAGAGTTTCTTGCCAAGCCATAAATGCTCCCACTGGCCTGCCCCCCTCTCCCCAAAAGACCTTGCTATTTGCGCAGTTTTAGGATAGAAGCAGAATGTTCGGGTATTTGCCCGCCCCCATTATTTTCATTAGCATGGAGAAGGAAAACGTATGAAGAAGTCTCGCATTGCCCTTGCCCTTTGCGCACTGGCGCTTACCTTTGGCTTTTCTGCCACCGCATTCGCCAAAACCTATATCAATGGTATTGACGCCAACTACCCGCCCTTTGCCTATGTAGATGAAACAGGCAAGCCCGCAGGCTTTGATGTAGATTCTATGGATTGGATTGCCAAAAAAATGGGCTTTGAAGTCACCCACCAGCCAATGGACTGGGACGGTGTTATCCCCGCTGTTCTGGCTAAAAAAATAGACATGGTGTGCTCTGGCATGAGCATTTCCCCTGAGCGCGCTGCGCAAGTAAATTTCTCTGACCCCTACTACACAGTTTCCAAGGTTTTCATTGTCCGCAATGATTCCCCCCTTACTGTAGACGAAATTTTGAATGGCGAAACCAAGCTTGGCGTGCAACGCGGCACCAATGAACACGAAATATTGGAAAGCCGTAAAACCGCAGAAAACCTGAAATACGACCTGCGTTTTTATGACTCTGCCCCCCTTGCCGTAGAAGACCTGCTTAATGGCCGCATTGACGCTATTGGTATGGACAGTGCCCCCGCTGGCGACGCCATTAAAAAAGGCAAAGCAGTAAAGATTGTGGGCAAGTTTGCGGAAGACGACGCTTTTGGCGTGGCAGTGCACAAGGAAAATGCAGAACTTCTTAAGCTTATCAATGAAGGCTACAAGCTTTTGCAGGCTGACCCCTACTGGGAAGAACTGCAAGCCAAGTACCTGCAATAAATTATACAACACTTCTGGCTGCATGGGGTTTTTCTGTAAGGGAAAACCCATGCAGCCCCTGCCCCAAACCCCACAGCCATTTACAAATGCTGCGGGGTAAGGGTTTTTTGTGAGAAAAACGGCCACCTATGGAAAGCATACTTGCCATTATAAAAGCCCTTCCCTATATCCTGCAAGGCACAGCGGTTACCATTGTGCTGGTGTTTGGGGCTTTGGCCCTGGGTTTTGTGCTGGGTCTGCCTATGGCTGTTGGCCAGGTTTATGGCCCTAAGCCTGTGCGCTTTTTTGTGCGCACCTATGTGTGGTTTTTCCGTGGCGTACCTATTTTGCTGCTGCTTTTTCTTTTTTACTATGGCCTGTTTGAACTTTTAGGCCTCAATATTGGCACAATAGGGGCAAGCTGCGTGGTGCTTGGCATGGCAAGCGCAGCCTATCAATCGCAAATTTTTCGCGGCTCTTTAGAAAGCCTGCCCCAAGGCCAGTTAAAAGCCGCCCGTGCATTAGGCATGACGGATACAAAGGGCATTTGCACGGTTATGCTGCCCCAGGCCCTCAGGCTTTCCATACCTGGCTGGTCTAACGAATATTCTATTCTGCTCAAAGACTCTGCCCTGTGTTTTGTGCTTGGCACGCCAGAAATTATGGCCCGCACACACTTTGTAGCCAGCCGCACCTACGAATACCTGCCCATGTATATTTGTGCAGGGGTTATTTATTTTTGCATTACACTTTTGGGCATAAAAATGCTGCGCCTTATGGAGCAGAAAGCTCGTATACCTGGCTATGCCCAGGCGGGAATGTAAGGGAACACTATGGCACAAAGCACCCCTGTTCTGCGCGCGGAACATATTTCCAAAACATTAGGCGGCCGGCAAATTCTGCTGGATGTCTCGATTTCTATGTTCAACGGGGATCTTAAAGTGCTTATTGGGCCTTCTGGGGCTGGTAAAAGCACGTTTTTGCAGTGCATTAACCACCTTATCACACCAGACCAAGGCTCAATATGGCTGGAAGAACAAAAGGTGGAAGCAAGCCGCACCAAAGATTTGTATCATTTGCGCCAGCATGTGGGCATGATTTTTCAGGACTTCAATTTATTTGACCACCTTTCTGCAGAAGACAATGTAGCCCTTGCCCTGCGCAAAGTGCTGGGCTTTTCCAAAGACAATGCCCGCGAAAAAGCGCGTAAAGAGTTAGACAGGGTGGGGCTTTTAAGCCGCGCTGGTTTGTACCCTGCCCAGCTTTCCGGAGGACAAAAGCAGCGTGTGGCCATTGCCCGCGCCCTTGCTATGGAACCTAAGGTACTTTTACTGGATGAACCCACGTCTGCCTTAGACCCGGAACTGGTGGGCGAAGTGCTAGCCGTTATACGCGACCTTGCGCAAAGCGGAATGCCCATGATTATGGCTACCCACCAAATGGATTTTGCCCGTAATCTGGCTACAGAAGTGCTTTTTATGGAGAAAGGGCGCATTATT
>CAZPTC010000055.1:0-11458 GCA_964589455.1 uncultured Desulfovibrionaceae bacterium
TTCCCTGGGAGCAATCCCTGAAGGACCCATGTAGACTACATGGTTGATAGGCTTCATGTGTAAGCGTAGCGATGCGCGTAGCTGAGAAGTACTAATAGTCCAATTGGCTTGTTATATTTACTTCGAAATATTCTTCTTCCTTCTCTGTCAATTATATCTGACACAATGTATTTTGTATCAGTCTAAGACACGGGATGTCTAAAACTTCCCCATGTTTGTTGTTTTGAAAATGCTGCTCACTATTGCATCAGCGACCACACGGTACTATAACCGCACTACTATAAGGTCCTGACCAGCGTTTTCGCCATATTTCTGGCGTTCTTGGAGAAGAGGCAACACCCGATCCCATTCCGAACTCGGCAGTTAAGCTCTTCATCGCCCATGATACTGCATTTTTTAGTGTGGGAAAGTAGGACAACGCCAGATTTATTTACAAACCCCTTGGTAGAGATTATTCTCCCAAGGGGTTTGTTGTTTTAACCGCCATTTTTGTTTGCTGCCTTTACCCTTGCGTGCATGGTATGTTGGTGTTTTTGCTTAACGTAAGGATGTAGCACTTTTGACTAAGGAAAAACGATTATGCGCAAAAAACGCTTAACAATCTTATTTATCTTTACTTTTGTTTTTACTTTTTTTGTTGAAATTACCAATGGAAAACAGCAGGACCCTACTATGCCTCAGTATTTTTACCCAGCAGAGAGTGCTGCGCATGAAGGCACTTGGCTTATTTGGCCCCATCATTATACCTATGGTATAGAATACCGTGAAGAGCTTGAAGATATTTGGGTTGAGATTGTTTTAGCCCTTCACACAGGGGAAATGGTGCATATTGTGGCGTATAATGAGCAAGAAAAAGGCCGCATACATAGCCTGCTTATGCAAGAAGGTATTGATATGGCAAAAGTAGACTTTGCGATTGCAAAATCTGACGATGTATGGGTGCGAGATACAGGCCCCATTTTTGTTTATGATGCCAACCAGATACTTACTGTAGTGGATTTTTCTTTTGATGGGTGGGGCAAAAAAACACCTTGGAAGAATGATAATGGTATTCCACAGGCCATTGCTGCGGCAAAAACATTCCCTCTTGTGTCTGTGCCAGACTTTGTTTTGGAAGGTGGCAGTATAGAATTAGATGGTAAAGGCACTGCAATGCTTTGTAAAAGCTCGGTTATAAGTAAAAACCGTAACAAAGGTGTAACACGTGATCAGGCAGAAGCCTATATTGCCCAATATTTTGGGGTGACTAATTTTATATGGCTTGAGGGAGTAGTAGGTGAAGATATTACTGATGCCCATATTGATGGAATGGCGCGTTTTATTGACGAAAATACGCTTTTAACTATTTCTGAATCTGACTTTTCAGAGCTGTATTTTGATATGAAAATGGATGACTATAAGGTGTTGCTTTCTGCCAAAAATGCAGATGGCCAAGCGTATACAATGCGTATATTGCCTATGACAAAAGAAAATGTAGAAGGTTTAGACTATAAAGGAAGTTATTTAAATTACTATATTGGCAATACTGTTTTGCTTTTGCCCGTATACGCAGATGAAAATGATAGTATTGCGGTGGATATACTGGCTGAGCTTTATCCGGATAAAAAAGTTATTCCAATTGATGTGCGCGCCCTTTATGCGTATGGCGGAATGATACATTGTGTCACGCAGCAGCAGCCACATAAAATGCCATAAAGGATAGAGCAGCTTTGATTGAGGTGTTACAGGCAAGGTTGTGCTTATATCTACGGATAGTGTATCTGTGAATTATTAAAGCGTGTTGCTATAACTTTTGGGCATATTCTAGACGCTTTCCCTAGGGAATTATTCTGGTAATGGCATGTGGTAAAAATAAAGCCCGTTACGCTTAAAAAGCGTAACAGGCTTTATATGTTTATGTCTGCAGGGTTAGCTGGCTTTTAACTCTGCCATGAATGTGTTAAGCTGTGCCAGAAGTTTTTTGGCAACATCTGGGTGTTTGGCAATGACATTGTTCAACTGGAAAGGGTCATTCTTGCGGTCATACAATTCATCGCTTTCTGGTACGTCTGCGGTAGAGGTAGGGGTGCAAGTCCACTGGGCTTCACCATCTGTAGTGGCGTTTTGACGCTGACGTTTGCTTTCTTCCGTATTAATGCCCAGTTTTTCTGCATCAAATATGCCCGGCTTTGAGCCGCCAATAAGGTGGCTGTTGTCTATAGATTCTGAATAAAAGCCTACCATATCTGCAACGTCAACCTCGCGGGCTTTATTCCAATGTATAAATGACCAGTCGTCATTAAACAGTGCCCACGAATACGGGTAATAGCCTGCTATGGCAAAGTCACGCACTTTGTCTGTTTGCCCAAAAACAAGAGGCAAAAGAGATTTCCCCTGCATGTCTGGGTGTACACCAATGCCTAGCCAGTCGCATACTGTTGGGGCAACATCTACGCTTTGAATATAGGTTTTAATGCGCTGCCCAGGTTTTGCACTAGGTACGCGCAAAATATACGGCACATGCACCAGTTCTTCGTACGGCCAGGGGCGGCATTTGCGGAAAATACCATGCCCATGTTCGCCATTGCCCATAGGTTCGCCGTGGTCAGAAACCATCCATAAGAGGGTATTTTCTTCCAAGCCCAGGCGGCGCATGGTATCCATAAGCAAGCCAAGATAGGAATCGCAAAGGGTAACAATTTCTGCGTATAGCATACGGGTATGGTGCATTTGCGCTTCTGTGTAAAGCAGGTCTACTTCATTAGGGAAGGGCAGAAATTCATCCTTTCCTTTGTAGTTGGGGTCATAGGGGCAGGGCATATCCGGGTTATAGACAGAAGGGGCATCCCACGGTTCGTGCGGGTCAAAGCAGTCAATCCAAAGGAAAAACTGTTTGTTACGGTCTACTTGCTCCAAATATTCAATGCCCTTGCTTACGGTTGTTGCAACATAGCGGTTTTCGCCTTTAACTCCCACCTGTTCACGCATTCTCAGGTAGGAAGAAACTTCTTTAAACGCCACATCAGCAAAGGCTTTGCCGTATATGCTTTCCGTTTTTTCTACTACTTTTTCGTCAAAATAATCGGCAACCTTGTGGTGGAGCAGGGGGTCTTTTTCGTAATAAAAGTCATCTGTTTCATGGCCGTGAGTGAACCATACCTTGTCAAAGCCGCGTGTGTAGCCAAACTTAGGCAAGCGGTGAGGGCCAGAGTCAAAAATAAAGGCAGTGTCTATGGGGCGACCCCAGCAAAGATCTGCTATTGTTGTGTCTTCCATAGTAAGGGGCACCCAGCCTGCAACTGGCAGGGTATAGCGGCCTGTGTGCATCCCGCGGCGGCAAGGAATGGTGGGCAGCCCTTCTGTATAGGCGTTTTCAAAAAGTACGCCTTCGCGCGCAAGGCGATCCATATTGGGGGTTTTTATCCATGTGTTGCCGTAGCAGCCAATATAGTTGAATTGCAGGCTGTCGAACATAATAACAAGAGCATTGTTCATGGTATTTTTTCTCCTGACTGTTTGAATAGTTATTTTGTATTGTACAATAAAAGTGGTATTACTTTTCACTGGCATAAGGGCGCGGAACACGCCCCTGTGCCAGTTTGGAGTATATCCATGTGAACGCTTTTGTTACTAAGCAAAAGGTGTACCAAGATTGTATTGTTTTATATTATACTGAATTAATAGATTTTACGAGATTCAATTTTTCTTATCTTGACCCACGGCACACTATTTGATAGCCATTGGGTGTT
Organism: uncultured Desulfovibrionaceae bacterium; assembly: GCA_964589455.1. GTDB lineage: Bacteria > Desulfobacterota > Desulfovibrionia > Desulfovibrionales > Desulfovibrionaceae > CAZPTC01. The sequence continues at coordinate 3,729 of CAZPTC010000055.1, forward strand.
ATATGTGGTACTTTTTCCTTTTGCTGTTATATATGGTGCCTTATGGAACAAAACAGTTTGCGCATTATGCAAAAAATGATGGAAATAATGGACTCGCACAGTGTGCTTGAAGAATGTGTAGACGCATTTTTTTCCTACTTTTGCACGCTTATGCCATTAAAAGTGCTGGGCCTTGGTTTTATGGATGTGCCAAACTTACGCATTTTCATGCTGACTATAACAGATAATACCGGCACAACTCCCTATTATCAATACAAAGACCTTACCAGTAAAGACCACGCGCCCCTTAGCCCGCCCGCTCTGGAAGTGTTCAGGCATATAGAAGACAGAATAATAACAGACCCTCAAGACCCTGCCTTGGAGTTTCTGCGTATAGCGCCGGCAGGGCTTAATTTAGAGCCGCCCATTATACAGTTACGCTGCCCCAGCAATAACCTTAGCCGTGGTGGCGGCACCTTTAGTTTTTACCCGGATGTGCCGTTGCCGCCTGATATTATGGATATTTTGCAGGCAGTGCGTATGCCACTAAATATTTTTGTGATGGAGCACTTCCGCTATTGGCAACTGGAACAGGAAAAAGCGTGTGTGCTGGCGGAAAATGAAGAACTACGCAAAAAAAGCCATGTCCATGTGCCCATTTTAGGATCTTCCGGTGGCTTGCGGCGTGAAATGGAAACTCTGGTGCAGCTTGCGCCCTTAGATGCCCCTTTGCTTATCACAGGGGAAACAGGTACAGGGAAGGAGCTTTTTGCCAAGGCCGCCCATGCGCTTTCCCGCAAGCATAAAGGCCCGTTTGTGGCGGTAAATTGTGGGGCAATTCCAGAAAGCCTTATTGATAATGAGCTTTTTGGTCATGCAAAGGGCGCATTTACAGGCGCTACAGAAGTGTATAGGGGAAAGTTTGAGCGCGCGGCTGGTGGGACTCTTTTTTTGGATGAAATAGGGGAACTGCCTCTTCAGGTGCAAAGCCGCCTTTTGCGGGTGCTGGAAACAAAAACTGTGGAGCGCCTTGGCGGCAGCCAGGTTTTGCCCGTAGATTTTCGCCTTATTTGCGCAACCCATAGGGATTTAACTACTATGGTGGATGAAGGGACTTTTCGCCAAGATGTGTATTATCGCCTTGCTGTGCTTAAACTGCATATTCCACCACTTAGAGAACGTGTGCAGGATATTCCGCTTTTGGCGCAGCATTTTGTCAGCCATACAGCCAGTGGGCTTGGCATTGCCCCGCCCCGCATACCAGCGGAAGAAATGGCTGTGCTTTGCGCATACAATTGGCCTGGCAATGTGCGGGAATTGCAAAATTGCATAGAGGAAGCTGTAGCTTTATGCCAAGGCGGAGTGCTCCACTTTACACTTGGGGAAGCAGGGAAAAGGCACATAGTTGCCGCTTCCCGTTCTGCATACCCGCAACAAAGCCCACAAGACATAGTACCCTATGACGCCATGATGACGCAGTATTTAGGGCATGCGCTGGCGCATTGCCAAGGCAAAATACAGGGCAATGATGGCATGGCGGCTTTGCTTGGCTTGCACCCCAGCACCTTAAGGGCAAAACTGCGCAAGTATGGAGTGAGGGGGTAACAACATGGGTAGGGCTTCTTGACCAAAAGCAGCATAAAAGTCCCCTGACGTGCCAAAATGTGAGGCGTGTCTACCCTAAAAGCCTCTTTACTCCCGCAAACACATCTTCCACCTCTATGGCGTGTACACGGTCTGCGCTTTTGCCAAAAACTTCAATATTACCTGTCCCTAAAGGCCTGAAGTAGGCGTCTTGCGCGTGGGTCATAAGGGAGCATACAGGGCAGCCCACAGCGTGGGCTAAATGCGCAGGGCCAGTAGAGCTGGCAACAAGCAAATTGCAGGAAGCCAGAAAGGCCCCGCTTTCGTGCAGGGAAGTGCCAGTGACAAAAAAAAGCCGTGGGTTTTTTATGGCATCAAACGCTGTAAGAAGGGGCATTTCTTCCCTGCCTGCCATAATGGCAATTTCCATATCCGGAAAATGTTCCAAAAGCAGGCTTGCCAGTTGCACAAAATTTGCTTCTGGCCAGCGGCTTTCGTTTTTATTTACATTGCCTATGAAAAAACAAACGCGCTTTGCTGCAACGCGGGGAAAGCGCTGTGCCACGGCTGCGCAGGCTTCTTCTCTAAGGGGCAAATGGTAGGGGTGGGCATCTAAAAAGTCTGGCGGTACCCCCAGTTTGGCAAGTTTTGCGCGGGTTTGCAGCTCTAAATGCAAAACAGGCGGGTTTTCTTCTGGCAGCACAATATGGTGTACAAAGCGTGTCATGGGGGTAGAGCGGCCACACGCTATGCGGGTTTTTATGCCAAGCACTGGCAGCATAAGCTCTGCTGTTTTAGAGCCAGCAGAAAAATTAATGGCAATATCATAATGCTCTCTGCGCAATTTGAGCAAAAGCCCAGGTATGCCTGGAATATCCTTTTTATCAAACAGCCATATACGGCGCAGGCCTTTTTCTGCTTCCATAACTTCCTGGTTGTAGGTGGAGGCTAAAAGGTCAAATGTGGCGCTGGGAAATGTTTGCACAAGCGCGTGTATGCACGGCGATAAAATAAGCAAGTTGCCTATACGCTTGTCATTGCGGATAAGAAGCACTTTCTTGTCTGTAAGGTTTGGCAGGGTGGGGGGCATTGTATTTCGCATATAGTTTTGGCAGGAGGGGATGAGAGGGGTTTGGGGAGAGCAGGGGAACCTCACTTTTATAAAAAGTGGGGTTCCCCTGCTCTCCCCAACGCATTAAATATCCAGTGGCATTTGCATTTCTACACCTTCGCGCAGGCGTTCTGCAAGACGCGTGTACCGTTTGCGTATTTTATTATTTGCCACAGCCATAGCCAGAGCCTTGTATTCCCCCACAAGCACCACCATTTTTTTGCCGCGTGTAATAGCGGTATACACAAGGTTGCGCTGCAAAAGCATGTAGTGCTGGGTAAGTAAAGGGATAACAACAACAGGGTATTCCCCACCCTGGGATTTATGCACAGAAATGGCGTAGGCAAGCACAAGCTCGTCCAGTTCTTCATACAAATAGGGGATAACGCGGTCATCCATGCGTATGGAAAGAGTGCGGTCTTCTGTATCTAAAAATGTTATGGTGCCTATGTCACCATTATAAATATCTTTATCATAGTTATTTTTTATTTGCATCACTTTATCGTGCAGGCGAAACTGGGTATCCCCGCGTTGTATAAAAGGCGCCTTGGGGTTAAGGGCCTTTTGCAGGCTGCTGTTGAGTGTGCGTACACCCGCAGTGCCCTTAAGCATGGGGGAAAGTACCTGTATATCCTCTTTGGGGTGAAAGTGAAATTTTTGGGGAATACGGTTTTGTACAAGGTCAATAACAGTTTCTGCACACGCATCCGGGCTTTCTGTTTTAAAAAAGAAAAAGTCTGTATCCAGCCCTTTGCGTATAAAGGGCATTTCCCCTTTATTAATAAGGTGGGCATTGCACACAATATCGCTTGTTGCAGCCTGACGGAACACTTCCATAAGGCGCACAACAGGCACCACACCAGACTGAATAACGTCATTCAGCACATTACCCGGCCCAACAGAAGGCAACTGGTTTACATCCCCCACTAAAATAAAGGTGGCACCAAGTGGAGCTGCTTTCACCAGTTGGTACATCAGCATGGTGTCCATCATGGAGGCTTCGTCTATTACCAGCAGGCTACAGGCAAGGGGATTGTTTTCATTTTTTTTGAAACCATCTTCCCCCGGGCTGTATTCTAAAAGTCTGTGTATAGTTTTGGCTTCTCTTCCACTTGTTTCAGACATGCGTTTTGCAGCCCGACCTGTTGGTGCTGCCAGCAAAATTTTTGCCTTTGCAGATTCAAATACCTGTATAATAGTATTGATAATAGTGGTTTTACCTGTGCCAGGGCCACCTGTAAGTACCATAACCTTAGACTTTGTAGCTGTATGCACAGCTTCTTCCTGCTCTGGCGCAAGTGTAATATTCTGGCGTGCAATAACCTGCTGCACAAGATCCGTAGCATTTTCAAAACGTACAGATTTTGGAGAATGCAAAAGCCTTTTAATATAAAACGCGATGCGCGACTCATAATGGTGGCTTTTGCTCAGGTACACCCCTTCATGGTCGCCAAAGTCTTCTATAATAATGCGCTCATCCTGCCATAAGGAACGCAGTGCATTATCCGCCATATCCGGGTCAATTTCTAATTGTTCTGCCGCTACAGCCAATAATTTATCTTTGGGGAAATACACATGCCCGTCATCGCTTTGCTTCATCAGCACATATAAAACGCCCGCTTCTGCACGCAAAGGGTGGTCTTTTGTAAAGCCCATGCGCAAAGCAAGATTATCCGCTGTGGTAAAGCCTATGCCGTGTATATCCATAGCCAGCCGGTAAGGGTTTTCCTGCACAACAGCCATAGCCAGGTTGCCGTAATACTTATAAATGCGCGCCGCATACGAAGGCCCTAGGCCATGCGGTTGCAAAAAAATCATTAAATCGCGTACGCCTTTTTGCTCTGCCCAGGCATCTTTTACGCCATCCAGCAGCCTTTTGGGGAACTTGGGTATTTCTAAAAGCCGCTCTGGCTCATTATCCAGCACATCCAGCGTTTCTACCCCAAAGCGGGAAACTATGCGTTCCGCCCATTTGGGGCCAATGCCTTTAATACAGCCAGAAGCCAGAAAAAGCCGTATGCCTTCCCTGCTGGTGGGCAGCGCCTCTTCCGCGCTTTGCATGTTGAGCTGGCGGCCATACTGCGGGTGCGTTGTCCATGTGCCGCGCACAAGCAGCGAAGACCCGGCACGCGGGCTTGGCATAGCGCCCACAACCGTGTGCAAATCTTCTGTGTCTTCATCCCGCAGGCGGAAAATGGTGTACCCATTTTCATCGTTATGGAACACAATGCGCTCCAGCGCGCCTTTTAGCGTCACAAGGCCATCATCTGGATGCGCAGGGGAAGGCAAATCCCCATCCGAAAAAAGCATATTCTGTTCCATTAGGCCTTCCCAAGTGTACTTGTAGAAAATGATTTCAGCCCCAGTGAAACAGAGCCAGCCCCCGTGAATCCCGTTCCCGCAAGACTGCCTGACGCGCCTGTTTGCGGTAATGCGCCGGGTAGCACTTTAGATAATCCAACTGGTATATTCTCGCGACCCATGCGGCGCTGCAGAAGCACCATATCCGCCATTACAAGCGCCGCCATTGCCTGCAATACAGGTACCACCCGCGGGATAGCGCAAATATCGTGCCGACCTTCAATAAGCAGGCTTACGGGTTTACCCGCCGTATCCAGTGTTTGTTGCGCTTTGCGTATGGAGGCAATGGGTTTTATCGCCACATCCACCAGTATAGGCGCGCCTGTGCTTATGCCCCCCAAAATACCGCCTGCATGGTTAGAAGCAAAAGAATGCCCCCGCTTTTCTGCCAGTTTGTCCCCCGCAAGCATCGCGTCATTATGTTCACTGCCACGCATCCTTGCCGCCTGGAAACCACTGCCCAGTGCCACGCCCTTTACAGCGCCCACACTGAAAAATGCATGGGCAAGCGCCGCGTCCAGCTTGTCAAAAACAGGCTCCCCAAGCCCGGCAGGTGCATCCAAAATTTCTACCCGCACCACGCCCCCAAGGCTATCCCCTTCTTCACGCGCTTTCAGTACAGCTTCTTCCCAATGCGCCACCACAGCGCCATGCGGCGCAAAATATGGTCTGGTATGCGCCTCTGCCACCGCCTGCTCCATAATAGGCGGAACCTCGTTTGTCGGGTACGCAGAAATACCACCAATTTCTAAGGTATACGCCCGCACCTTTATCCCCACTGTGTCCAAAAAAGCCTGGGCTATCGCCCCTGCTGCCACCCGCGAAGCTGTTTCCCTGCCAGAAGCTCTGCCCCCACCCCTGTGGTCGCGGAAGCCATATTTTGCGTCATACGCCATGTCCGCATGGCCGGGACGCCATACATGCGCCAGCCTTTCATAATCGGCTGGCCGGGCATCTTCATTCGGGATGAAAAACGCAATGGGAGTGCCTGTTGTGCGGTTTTCAAATGTGCCAGAAAGTATCTGCACTTTATCTTTTTCCTGACGGGCAGAAGCCGCCACACAATCCTGACTGGGACGCCGCGCATCCAGCGCCTTTTGCACACGCTCAACTGAAAGCGCAATGCCAGAAGGGCAGCCATCTACCACGCCGCCTATACCAGCACCGTGAGACTCCCCATAGCTTGTAAGGGTAAAAATTTTGCCAAAAATACTGCCCATGCCCCAAACTAGCGTAGAAAGAGGGGTGTGTAAAGAGTTGGGTTAGGGGTTGCGAAAGACCTTTTTGCGACAGGATGGCGCAAATCGCGAAGCGCTTGCGAAGCAAAAACAGCGTTTTTTGCGAGCAAGAGCGAGTGCTCTACAGGATGTAGAGCCGAGCGTCATCTGTGAGGTTAAAACAAAAAAGTTTTCCCGCTCCCCCAAGCCCCCTCACCCTTTCAAAAAAAACTTTTTAATTGGCTGAATAGTTATGGGGAGGAAAATGGAGTTTGCTTTTAGGGCAAGTTTTGCTAAAAGCGTAATAGAAGTTTAAGCAAACAAGGAATATGTTGTGATAAAACCGCTTGTATTGGTTGGTCTCAGGGCATCTGGCAAAAGCACATTAGGGACGGCGCTTGCACGGCGTACAGGCCTTGCCATTGTGGATATGGACACACTTTTTTTGCCAAGTGTACAGGGTTTTGTGCAAAAATACGGCTGGCAAGCCTTTAGAGAAGAAGAAACGCGCCTTTTGCATCAACACGCAAAAAGCCCTTGCATCCTTGCCAGTGGTGGCGGGATAGTGCTTGCGCCGGAAAACAGGGAGTTTTTGCTAAAAAACTGCTATGTTGCCTACCTGCATGCAAAGCCAGAAGTGTTGGCAATACGGCTGGAAAAAAATGAGCAGTCCGCTAATCGCCCCCCCTTGCCTGGGGCAGCAAACAGCATACCAGAAGAATGCGTGCGGCAGTATGCAGAACGGGATGCCCTATACCGCGCCTGCGCCTCCTATATCTTGGAAAATGGGGATATTGACGAGCACACAGCCTTAAACTTGCTGGCAGAATGGGCAGAAAATTGTTTGCCGCAGGGTGGGGGATCGTATCTTTCCCAGCCACTTTTTGACGAAAAAAATACTCTTTTGGCGGATGCATATACTGAGGAACTCTTTCCCGTTGCCACCCAGGCAAATAGTTTGGCAGGAGGGGGGGAGAGGGGGGTTGGGGGAGAGGGTGGGGAACCTCACTTTTGCAAAAAGTGGGGTTCACCACCGCTTGTAGACAAAGTCAACAAGCGACCGGCAGAGGGAATAGGTGCGGCTTTGCCGCGCCGAAATGACCGAATGCCGTGCCTTTCCGCCCGGCGACAAGGGAGCCGGTGGGCGGCTCAAACACCCGAAGGGGGGTTGTCATTAGTCTCTGATGAACCTCACTTTTGCAAAAAGTGGGGTTCCCCACCTCTCCCCCAATTCCCTCACCTCTCCCCATCTCTTCTTCGCACAGGGCCAGCCACGTCTGCGCTGGATGTAGGGCATTATCTGGCTGCCAAAGGGGAGCTTGGAGAGTGGTCTGGGTGCTTGGTAAAAAGCCAGAGTGCTGGGCGTGGTCAAATGCGGCGGGACTGGTCTTCTCCTGCAGGGAACATGTATTGTGCGCTCAGGCTGCCTGCTGAGGGAGTATTTGCAACAGAGTATGCGGCACCTGCTTTTGGGGGTC
>CAZPTC010000056.1:0-11406 GCA_964589455.1 uncultured Desulfovibrionaceae bacterium
CATTATTGCCTTTACATGCTGCACACCTGCTTCCTGGGCACAGTTGGCACTGCTCTTCTCTACAAGCGCAGCCTCTGCCCTTGCTACTGGTGGCGGCCCTACAGTCATTATGGACCTTGTGCCTTTAAAGAACCGCGCTTCTGCCGCTGGTGTGCTTGTAGCCTGCCAAAACGTGCTTGGCCTTGCCTTTGGCCCGCTGCTTGCCGGTATTCTTTCTGACGCATTTTCTCTGCAAACCGCATTCCTTATTATGTTGGTTGCGCCAACCTTTGCGGCTCTGCTCTACTTTATCGCTATTGGCACCTTTAAGCGTGACGCAGAAAAGGTTGAATGCGAAGAAGCCGTTTTCTAAACATGTCGGACTGTTGTAAAACCTCACATACTTGAAAATTGTGTGTACATGGGGAGGTGAATATTCTGCTCCCCATGTACAATTTAGGTTAGATGCGTCGAATAGTGAATTTTCTCACTTTCTTGTTTTCACCTCCACCGCAACATACTGCAGAAGGTTTTTATGGAAACAAACACGGAAAAACGCGTACATGTTCTGGACCCTGAATGCCATGAAGATGGCTGGCCAATTGGCAAAAAGGCGGCATTTTTCAGCCTTACCATTGTGGTGCTTTTGGCTATTCTGGATGGTTTGGATAGATATGTCCTCACCGCATTACTGCCCTACCTTAAAGTAGACTTTGCGCTGTCTGACTCGCAACTTGGCCTACTGGTTTCTATTGTCAGCTTTGCGATTGCGGCCTTTGTTATACCAACAGCCTACCTGGTTGACCGCTGGAGCAGAAAAAAGACTATGGCACTTATGTGCGGCATATGGAGTATTTCTACAGGGTTGTGCGCATTTGCAGGCTCCTTCTCCCACCTTCTTATTGGGCGTTTTATGGTAGGCGCTGGTGAAGCGGGCTATAACCCGGCTGCACAGGCCCTTTTATCTGCCCAGTTTCCCAAAAAGTACCGCAGCACCGTTTTATCCCTTATCCAAATGAGCATTGGCCTTGGCTCCCCCATTGGTCTTGCACTTGGCGCTTGGCTGGCCATGCATTATGGCTGGCGTCATGCCCTTGGTGTTGTGGCTATTCCTGGCCTTTTGCTGGCACTTACGGCCCTTCTTATTAAGGACTTTAAAACACAGCCACACCTGAAAAAAGCAGAACCTTCTCAGCCTGGCACAGCCGCCCCTGCTGCGGCTGCCCAACAGACAGAACCTTACTGGCGCACATTATGGAGCTTTTTCAAAATGCCCACGCTTTTGTGCGTGTTTGGTGGTGCCGCGGCATTGCTTTGCTTTTCTGGTGCAACAGGCGGCTGGCTGCCTATGTACTTTATCCGCTACGCAGAAATGACCCCTTCTGGTGCTGCCAATATTGCGGCCCTTATGTTCTTTCCCTCCATGCTTGGCTACTTTTTTGCCGGGCCCATTATTGACGCCTTCCGTGCGCGCTTTGTCAATGGCACACCTATGGCCATGTGCATTGGCGTCACCATTTTTGCTGTTGGCCATATTATCGCCTTTGCATACTGCACACCTGCATCCTGGCCCCAACTGATTCTGCTTTTCACCACAAGCACAGCTATGGCGCTTGCTACTGTGGGCGGCCCCACGGTTATTATGGACCTTGTGCCCTTAAAAAACCGCGCTTCTGCCGCAGGTGTACTGGTTGCTTCCCAAAACGTGCTGGGCCTTGCTTTAGGCCCCCTGGTTGCAGGCATACTTTCTGATATGTTTTCTTTACAAACCGCATTTTTAATTATGCTTTCCGCTCCTCTTTTAGCGGCTGTTCTTTACTTTATCGCTATTGGCACCTTTAAGCGTGATATTGAAAAAGTAGAATGCGAAGAAGCCGTTTTCTAGAGCACCCCCCCTTTGATTCACAAATAAATTGGCAAATGTTCTCACCATATAGGGAATACAGTCCCTTCCATACAAGCCCGGTACTCCCGGGTTAACAAAAATTCCCCCCTTTGCAGGCAGTAGTACACACTACGCCGCAAACGGGGGATTGGTATTTTAATGCCGGCTTGCGCTAAATAACGTGCAGTGCGGCAAAGCAGACACAAAAAACTATCTAAAGCATTTCACGCAAATCTTTGGTTTCCCGTAAGTCCTGGTTCCTGTGTAAATCCTGGCTTCCCCGCCCATCCTGGTTTCCACGCATGGGCAAGTCCCTTCCGCAGTGTTTGCAAACAACCGCTTCGCGCTTAATATCTTCTGCGCAAAATGGGCATGTGACTATGTCTTGTACACGCGCAGCTTCTGCTGCCATTTGGCCTGGCTGGGACTGGGCAGACTGCGCTCTCACGGCATCCTGGGAGGGGAGCGCTGCCATAAACCCACACACAATAAGCGCAAGGGGGCCAAAAAGAAGGGCCAAAAAAGCCCAGCCAATGGGGTTACGGTTTTTGGAAGCCGCAATAACCCCGGTAAAAATAACAATCGCAATCCATAGCAGAATACCCATACATACGCCTCCATATATTTACCGGTAAAAATTTATGCCATATAAAATGCCTTTTTGCAGAGTGATAAAACATGCGTGACACAAAAGCAAACAAAATAAAAACCGCCGGTGAGGGGACCGGCGGTTCGTTATTTGGATCAACATTTCTTGAAGGAAGGTACTTACTCTATAGCAAAGAGTGTGCCAAGGTTATCCACTTCAAAAAACGCCATATAACACATCTATTTTATTCAGCTTACAAGAATTTCACCCGCAAGAAGAAAAGGGCCGGACGTTTCAATTTTTGAACAAGCGCTTTGTTAAAGGGCAGTGTGGTGGGCTTGTAACAAAAAAAATTTGTACATGCCATGCCGCGTACCAGCAAATCCCCTACACTACTTTGTTGAGGGCGTATTCAATAATGCCCTCTGCCCCGTGGGCGCGCAACTGGGGGATAAGGTCTCGCACAAGGTCTATATGCACAACTGTTTCTAAGGAAACCCAGGCACTGTCTCGCAGGGGAGAGATAGTAGGGGAATTAAGGGCTGGCAAAAGGTCTAAAATTGCATCCAGCCTGGCGCTGGGGGCGTTCATTTTTAAGGCCACCAAGGACTCTGCATCCAGTGCGCCGCGCAGCAATAAATCTATTTGTTCAATTTTTTTGCGCTTGGCTGGGTCTTGCCATGCTTTGGGGTTAACAATAAGCACGGTGTTGCTGGTAAGTACATCGTCAATTACGCGCAAGTTATGGGCGCGTATGGTGGTTTCTGTTTCTGTTATTTCCACAATGGCATCTGCAAGGCCTTCTACCACTTTGGCCTCTGTAGCGCCCCAGGAATAGAAAATATGCACAGGTATATTGCGGCTGGCAAAGTAGCGTTCTGTTACGCCTTCCAGCTCAGTGGCTATGCGCTTGCCTGCCAGATCTTCCGGTTTGTGGTAGGGGGAATCATTGGCTACTGCCAAAACCCAGCGTGCGGGGCGCGTGGTAGTTTTGGAATAAATAAGGTCTGAAACAGTATGCACCTTGGCTTCTGTTTCTACCACCCAGTCTTTGCCTGTAAGGCCCACGTCTAAAATGCCGTCCTGCACATACAGGGGGATTTCCTGCACGCGGCAAAGGCGGGCTGTTATTTCCGGGTCATTTATTTCTGGGAAGTAATTGCGGGGATGCTTGGTTACCTTCCACCCTGCACGGGCAAAAAGAGAAATGGTGGAGTCTTCCAAAGAACCTTTGGGCAGGCCAATTTTAAGGGGATTTTCAAGCATAATGTTTTCCATAGCGTATGTTAAGGGATAAAAGGGCTTCCTGGAACTGCCTTTTGGCCATTTTTATGCTGCGTTCCTGCTGGCGCGATTGCACCATGGCCGCGATAAAAAAGGACATTTCCGCGGTAATAAGGGTGAGGATATCGCCACACTTTTGTATTTCTTTAAGAAGTTTCAGTTGTTCTTTTTGTATAGCGGATACGGTTTTCCCTTCATTTGTACTGTCACGTCTAATAACGGCTTCATTAAGCGGCAGATGAAAGCGCGTCAGCGTTTGGAGAAGGTCAGGCATGGGCTATTTCCGGCGTAATGTGTACCCTGTGGAAATTGCGTCATGGTGATACCTCCATGCATACTACAGCCATGCTACAGTCATGTTACATACGAAAAAAATTTCCGGCGCAGGCGCATTTTTTGTCCTCACGCTTTTTTATACACATCATCCGGGTTAAACATGCGTTCACACACAGGGGCAGTTTTGCCAAGCTCCGTAAAAAAGCAAGAGGTATAGCCCTCGTGGCAGGCTGCTCCGCCAATTTGTTTGACAAGCAAAAGCACGGTGTCGTTGTCGCAGTCCAGCCGTATGGCATGAACTTTTTGGACATTGCCGGAGCTTTCTCCCTTATGCCACAATTTGCCGCGGCTGCGGGAATGGTAGTGGGCTTCTCCTGTGGCAAGGGTGGCGTCCCATGCTTCTTTATCCATATAGGCAAGCATAAGAACTTCCAGAGTATCCACATCCTGGGCAATGGCAGGCACAAGGCCGTTTTGTTTGGCAAAATCTGGCTGCATTATCCCAACTTACACCTAATTAAAAGTTTTTTTTGAAAGGGATGGGGGTTTGGGGGAAGGGAAAACTTTTTTGTTACCTCTCAGATGACGCTCAGCCGCACGTCCTGTGCGGCATTCGCTCACGCTTCGGCGGGCAAAGCCCGACCTCGCGTGCGCTGCGCGGCTTGCGCCATCCTGGCGCAAAAAAGTTTTCCCTTCCCCCAACTTCCCCCAAGCCTCTTACTTCGCGTATCCTACGGCTCTGCGTTCGCGTATCACAGTCACGCGGATTTGGCCCGGGTAGGTAAGGGTTTCTTCAATTTTGGCAGAAATATCCTTACAGAGCATGTAGGTTGTATCATCGTCCACATTATCAGAATTGACCATAACGCGCACTTCGCGGCCTGCCTGTATAGCGTAGGCTTTAGCTACCCCTTCAAAGGCGGTGGCGATATTTTCTAAGTCTTCCAAGCGTTTCACATAGTTTTCTAAAAGTTCTTTACGCGCACCGGGCCTTGCTCCAGAAAGGGAATCTGCGGCCTGTACAAGCACAGCAAGGGCGGTTTCCGGGTGCTGGTCTTCGTGGTGGGCGGCAATGGCGTGGATAATGTCCTTACCTTCGCCGTATTTTTTGGCAATATCCGCGCCAATGAGGGCGTGGGAGCCTTCTACTTCATGGTCAACAGCCTTGCCTATATCGTGCAGAAGGCCGGCGCGCTTAGCGCGTTTTATATCAAGGCCAAGCTCTGCGGCCATCATGCCACAAAGGGCAGATACTTCCAAAGAGTGTTGCAACACATTTTGCGTAAAGCTGGTGCGGTATTTAAGCTGCCCCAAAAGGCGCACAATATCCGGGTGTATGCCATGCACGCCAGCGTCAAAGGTGGCTTGTTCGCCCACTTCGCGTATCTGGGTTTCCAGCTCTTCTTCGCACTTTTGCACCACATATTCAATGCGGGCCGGGTGTATGCGGCCATCCTGTATAAGGTGTTCTAGTGCCATGCGGGCAAGCTGGCGGCGCAAGGGGCTGTAGGCAGAAAGGATAACGGTTTCCGGGGTGTCGTCAATAATAAGGTCAACACCAGTGGCGGCTTCCAGGGCGCGTATATTGCGGCCTTCGCGGCCAATTATGCGGCCCTTCATATCTTCGCTTGGCAGGGTAACGGCTGTAACGGTTTGCTCACCCACATAGTCGCCTGCATAGCGCTGTATGGCACTGGCGATAATTTCTTTGGCCTTGCGGTCTGCGGTTTCGCGGGCTTCCGTTTCTATAAGGCGTATCATATTGGCGGACTCATGCCGGGTACGGGCCGCTATTTCTTCAAAAAGGCGCTTTTTTGCTTCTTCTGCTGTAAGGCCAGAAACTTCCTGCAAGCGACGCTCATGCTCATCCATACGTGCTGTAAGGGCTTCTGCCTGTTCATCCAAAAGGCGCTCTTTACGCGCACATTCTTTTTCTAGTTGGATAATTTCCAGCTCACGTTCCGTGGCTTTTTCCATTTTTTCTTCCAGGCGTTCTGTCATTTCCTGGAGTTTTTTCTCGCGGGACTTTATTTCGCGCTCTTGCTCTTTAAACTCATTTTCCAGTTCTTTACGCTGGGAAAAAATTTCATCATGTGCCTGGACAAGCAGTTCTTTTTTCTGGGCCTGGGCTTCTTTGCGGCCTTCTTCAATTATGCGGCGTGCCAGGTCTCCGGCTTCACCAAGGCGTCGATTTGTGACATATATTTGTATCCAGTAGCCAAGTCCGCCGCCTGCAAAAATAGCTATAACAACGCATAGCGCGACAAAAAACAAACTCATGGGATGGGTGCTCCTTATATAAACACGGGGTTTGCCCCCGATACATGGCAAAATAACAAAACTTTACCCGGTGCGTTGTTTTGTGGGCTTTGCGGGTCAGCAGACCATGCAGCAAAAGGGGCAAGGCAAGCTGGTTGTATTGAGCAAAAAACAAAACACGCACAGTAAAAAACAAAAGCTATTGCAAAGACAAGGTACCAGCAAAGCCCTGCGAGGGGCTACAAAAAAAGAAGTACCCTGCCCAGAATAAAAAAAAGACAAATGGGTGTTTGTCGAGAATATCCCGCCACTGGCAAAAACTGCCCGGCGGAAAAGAAACCCCAGAATGCCGTATATGCGAGAAAGCGCGAGACCTGCAGTCTCGTAGGGCGGGGGCTTTGGCAGGCGTTTCAGGTTTCCTTTTGGCGCTTTCGCGCGAAAAGGCCTACACACCGCGCCTAGCGGCAGCCCCCTGTTTATGCTTGTGAGGCCAGCGCCATCAAGCAAACACGGGCACCCCAGGGAAATAAAGTCTGTAATCCATTCGTGTACACCCCATTATGCAGGGGACATGCACGATTTATTGAGGAAAAAACACAGGTGGTGTTTCTGTAGGGGGTAATGAAGTGTTAATGGATTGGATAAGTTGCTGCATTTTTTCTTCCAGAATACTGTATTGTTCCTTCAGTTGCAGCAAATCATCCGCCACGCCAAGGGCCAGTATGGAAAGCAGCCTGTCCCGGCCAAGGTGCGCCCCATGGAGCTTTAAATCGGCGTATATTTTATCAACGTAGGCACTTGCATTTTCTACGCGGGCAGGGTGGGCCTCTGTTTTAAAGGCCACATCCAGTTCAAATATATGCAGGTTGTAACTATGCATGGGGACAGGTGTAAGCGGCAAGCCGCAGATCAGGATTCAGAAGCAAGCAAGGCTTCAATTTTCCGGATAAGGGTGTCCACTTTAGCAGTAGCCTCATCCAGAGCCTGTGATTGGTTTTCTTTGGCAAGCGCGTATTCCCGTTGCAAATTTGCGTGGGACTCCTCAAGAGCCTTGTATTCTTGAAAAATCCTTGTTTCTGCACCCAAAGCAAGAGCCGCCTCTTCTTTTAAGCGGGTATTATCCGCACGCAGGCGTACTACTTCGTCCAACAGAGCAAGGACACGTTGTTCCAAAAGTTCAAATGTTTCCATGCCGTGGATATAACCCAGCTACAGAATAAAATCAAGTCCAGCGTATACGCTATTTTACCTTTAACATAAAAACTGCTAGGTATGCACAAGGAACACTCCATACAGCACTTGGCACAATACCCAGCAAACTGCCAGACTGAATACCGACAAAACCCTTACACAAAAATATACACAAAAATTTTTGGGAGGAAAAATGGAAAAAGCAGTAGATACCTTGGCAAAAATGTGTGTTGTACCAGCACCAGCCTCTAAGTCCCATTCGCACAGGGCACTGCTTGCAGCGGCTCTTGCGGGCAGCCCAAGCACCCTTAATGGGCTTTCACGCTGCGATGATGTGCGCATTACCCAGGAAGTTTTGCAATCACTTGGCATTTGCATGCAGGAAGAGCTTGGCGCGTGGCGTATTGACCCTTCTGGCCTTTGCACCCAGCCCCACAATGTCAATGATGTCCAGGATGTCCAGGATGTCCAGGATGTCTATTTTGCAGAGTCTGGCAGTTCCTGCCGTATGCTTGTGCCTGTGCTGGCAGCCCTTGCTGTGCCCTGCCACTGCCGCGCCGCGCCAGGCCTTGAAAAACGCCCTATGGCGCCCTTATGCCAAACATTGGAAGCTTTGGGCATAGCGTTAACCTACCATGCCGGTCTTTTTTCTTTGCCATTTACGCTTTCGTATCCTCATGGCAGTTTGGGTGGGGGCAACGTACAAGTTGACACCAGCCTTTCCAGCCAAATTTTTTCCGGCATGCTTTTTGCCGCCACCCGCGCCTCTGCCTCCCTTACCCTGCATACATCCGGCCGCATAGTTTCCCGCCCGTATATTGCCCTTACCCTGCAGGTTCTGCATGATTTTGGGGCGCGCTTAGATGCCAGAATACGCGCCTGCTCTTCTGCCTCTTTTGATCCGCAAAATCCAGAAAATTCCCCCTGGAAAATTATAGATGCCCATGCCCTGAGCCGCTTTTCCCCACAAGACACTACTGACATGGAGCTTATGGTGCGTGTGCGGCCTTCCATTCTCAAAGGGCTTGCCAACTACCCCATAGAAGGCGACTGGTCTGGCGCAGCCCCCCTGCTTGCCGCTGGCCTGCTTGGCAATACCCCTGTGTGCGTGACAGGCCTTTCCCCTGCCTCCTTACAGGCAGATACGGCTTTTCTTGCCCTTGCCCGCGCTATGGGTGGCCACCTTGAAACAACAGGCAGCACAATTACTGCCTTTCCCTCCGCCTTGCACAGCCTGGATTGTAATATGGCAGACTGCCCAGACCTTGTGCCCCTTATGGCCATGCTTGCCGCCACTGCAGAAGGCCAAAGCCATTTACGCGGCATTGCCCATGCCCGCTTAAAAGAAAGCAACCGCCTTGCCTGCACCCTTGAGGAGCTTGCCCGCCTTGGCATACAAGGATTTGAAACAGAAGACGGCCTTGTTCTGCAAGGCAAAGCATGGTCTGCCTGTCCCAAAACCCAGCCGCCCCTTGCCGGGCAAAGCATGGCCTTTTCCTGCCACAACGACCACCGCCTTGCTATGACCCTTGCCCTTACAGAAACCCTTGGCTTAAGCCTTCAGCTTGATACCCCTGCCGTTGTCAGCAAGTCTTTCCCGGATTTCTGGCAGCACTGGGCCCTTTTGCGCGCACAAAACTAAGCACCCCGTTGCCCCACCCTTTTGGCAAAATTGCACGTTTTTTTAGGCAAAAAGATAAAATCTTTATCAAAAAGCGTAATCATAGAACACTTTTTGTCTCTCTAATCATATCAACATATTGATTTTACAAAATAAATATGTTGGCACAAAGCTTGCTAATACTCTTTACAGAAATTGGGCAGCAGAGCACAGGCTTTTTTGCCTCTGCCTTCTGCACGTTCCCGCAGCCTTTTACCCGCTGCCCACCTTTTGGAACCCATTATTTTCTTACGGAGAGTATATTTATGATTAAAAACGCCATTGTGCTTATGTTCGACTCCCTCCAGCACAACTACCTTGGTTGCTACGGCAATGACTGGATTAAAACCCCCAACTACGACCGCTTTGCCCGCGAAGGCGTGGTATTTGAAAATTGCTATATTGAAGGCCTGCCCACCGTGCCCTGCCGCCGCGCCATGATGACCGGCCGCTACACCCTGCCCGTTGCCGGTTGGGTACCCCTGAATATGAACGACACCACCATCGCAGATCTTTGCTGGGGCCGCCCCATTGATACCGCCCTTATCTACGACACCGCCCCCATGCGCCTTACCAAATTCGGCTATTCCCGCGGTTTTGACAAAGTATGGTTTAACCACGGCCACGAAGCAGACGCAGACTTCTACGCCGGTGACCCCCTGTACCACGATAACCCAGACGACTACATTGAAGACCACTTTGCCCAGGAAGCTGACGCCATCCACGGCTCCGCCGTTGTGGAACCCCTGCGCCACGAACTTACCTGCTACTTAAAGCAAACCCAATACTGGCGCACCGCTGACGACCGCTATGTTGCCAAAACCCTCAAAAAAGCCACAGAATACCTGGAACAAGTAGACCGCAACAAACAGTTCTTCCTCTGGATAGACAGCTTTGACCCCCACGAACCGTGGAACCCCCCTTCCGTCTACCTGAAAGAACCCTGCCCCTATGACCCAGATTTCAAAGGCAAAGACCAGTTTCTCCCCCTTATGGGCGACGTAAGCACCTACTTTACTGAACCAGAATTGCACCATATCCGCATGCTCTACGCAGAACTTGTCACCGTGTGCGACCACTACCTTGGTAAATTCATGGACGACATCCGCCGCCTTGGCTTTGAAGAAAATACCCTTATGCTCATTGTCTCCGACCACGGCGAACCTATGGGCAACGGCGAACACGGCCACGGTATTATGCGTAAGTGCCGCCCCTGGCCTTACGAAGAACTTGTCCACGCCCCCATGCTGCTGCGCGCCCCTGGCATTAAAGCCGGCCAACGCATCAAATCCTTTGTCCAAAACGTAGACGTTGCCCCAACCGTGTGCGACTGGCTTGGCATTGGCGTACACCCCGATATGCAGGGCTTCTCCCTGCTGCCCCTCGTGCGCGGTGAAGTAGAAAAAGTGCGCGACTTCGCCATTGCCGGCTACTGGAACTACTCATGGGCCATCTTTACGGAAGATTATTCCTACATCCACTGGCTCAATGAACACTCCCTGGACAAAAACAACTCCAAGTACATGATGGGCTTCTTTATGGTGCCTAATGCCGATGTTATGGGCTCTGCCGGTAAGTCAGATGACCCCAATGCTGGCGCTGGCTCCTCTGGCGTGGATATGTCCGTGGCTGGCGAAGTTATGGAAATGTACCAAAAAGCCGCCTCCCTAGACGGCGAAGCCCAATGGACCTGCACCCCCGGCTCCATTGCCCAGCTTCCTGAAAAAGACGAACTGTACGACCGTAAGAAAGATAAATGGCAGCTTAACAACATTCTTGACAAAAACCCCGACAAAGGCAGAGAACTTCTTGCCAAGCTGCGTAACTACATGTCCGACCTGCGCGCCAGCTAAGGCGTGAATGTGTGAACAGCTACTGGGGGCTTCGCCCCCAGACCCCCAGAAAGTCAGGCACCATCGGGGGGGATGATCCCCCCCAAGCTAAGACAGCAACGTCTTGACATAACAATGTAAATACAAAAATCAAAAACATAATACCCCTAAGAATACCCCTAAAAAGGAAGGATACCGGAGTTTACCTGTAGCCTTATTGGACAACTATCTGAGGAAGGATAACTGAAAGCCTGATAACTTTCATTCTTCTAGGAAGCACTTTAAAAACCCGTCTGCGAAACCCTGGCAGACGGGTTTGTGTTTAAACCAGCTTTGAAAACAACTTATTTTAACTTGTTATTCTTCATGGCCTGATTTGCGGCCTTCATCATGGCCTGGCTGTTTTCCATCTCTTCCAGCTTGGCGCGGAGCTTTTGCAGGGCGTCCGGGT
>CAZPTC010000057.1:0-11326 GCA_964589455.1 uncultured Desulfovibrionaceae bacterium
CCCCCCCCCCCCCCCCCCCCCCCCCCCCCCCCCCCCCCCCCCCCCCCCCCACATTACCCATAATATTCCTGCAAGCTTTTAACTTTTATTTCTTCATTCTGGGTAGCGCTGATAGCGCGTGCTATAGCGCGTGCGCCGGAAATAGTTGTGGTGTACGGCACTTTGTATTGCAGAGTTGCCTGCCGGATAGCCTTGGAGTCGTGTATGGTTTTTTTGCCGGAAGCGGTGTTAATAATAAGGGCCACTTCATTATTTTTAATCATGTCCACAATGTTGGGGCGGCCCTCGTACATTTTAAGGACGGTTTGCACGGTAAGGCCGTGTTCACGCAAAAGGGAAGCAGTGCCGGATGTGGCGATAAGCTCAAAGCCAAGGTCTGCGTACATTTTGGCAACAGGGGGCAGCAGGGTTTTATCGCGGTCATTGACAGAGAGGAATACTTTGCCCCAGAGGGGAAGTTTTTGGCCGCCGCCAAGCTGGGCTTTGTGGAAGGCTTCTTCAAAAGTGGGAGCAATGCCCATAACTTCGCCAGTTGAGCGCATTTCGGGGCCAAGCAGAATATCTACACCTGGGAAGCGGTTAAAGGGGAACACGGCTTCTTTAACGGCAACGTAGCCATTTTTGCGCATGGCCCAGGGGTTGAGTTCCGCAAGGGTTTTGCCCAACATAACGTGGGTGGCAAGGCGGGGCAGGGGCACACCAGTGGCTTTGGAAACAAAGGGGGCTGTGCGGGATGCGCGGGGGTTTACTTCTAAGATAAAGATTTCGTTGTCCTTGACGGCGAATTGGATATTCATGAGGCCAATGACTTTGAGTTCTGTGGCAAGGGCAATGGTTTGTTGTTCAATTTCTGTGATAATAGAGGGGGAGAGGCTGTAGGGGGGTAAAACGCAGGCAGAGTCGCCAGAGTGTATGCCTGCTTCCTCAATGTGCTCCATAATGCCGGCAACATAGACGCCAGAAGGGCCGGTGCCATCAGCAAGGGCGTCTACATCTACTTCAATAGCATTTTCAAGGAATTTATCTATAAGAATGGGGTGTTCTTGTTTTGTTTTGCCGACAACTGTGTGGAAGTATTCTTCAAGGTCTGCTTCGTCGTACACAACCATCATGGCGCGGCCTCCAAGAACATAGCTTGGGCGGACAATGACGGGGTAGCCAATTTTGGCGGCAACAAGGCGGGCATCTTCTAAGGTAAGCACGGTGCCATTGGCAGGCTGGCGCAGGTTAAGCTTTTGCAGAAGGGCCTGGAAGCGTTCGCGGTCTTCTGCGCGGTCAATGGCATCCGGGCTGGTGCCAAGAATAGGCACACCGGCGCGCTGAAGGGGCACGGCGAGGTTAAGGGGGGTTTGGCCGCCAAACTGCACAATAACGCCATCTGGGTTTTCTGCTTCTATGATGTGCATAACATCTTCAAAGGTGAGGGGCTCAAAGTACAGGCGGTCTGAGGTGTCGTAGTCTGTAGAAACGGTTTCGGGGTTAGAGTTTACCATAATGGCCTGCACGCCTGCGTCTTTAAGGGCAAAGGAGGCGTGGCAGCAGCAGTAGTCAAACTCAATACCCTGGCCTATGCGGTTGGGGCCACCGCCTAAGATGATAACTTTTTTGCGGTCTTCGTAGGTAATTTCGCGGCCTGGCTCGTAGGTGGAATAAAAGTAGGGGGTATAGGCTTCAAACTCTGCGGCGCAGGTATCCACCAGGTAGTAGGTGGGTTTAATGCCCATTGCCTGGCGCAGGGTGCGGATGTCGCTTTCTGGGCGTTTCCACATTTGGGCAAGCTGGCCGTCTGAAAAGCCGTATTCTTTGGCTTTTTGGAGAAGGGTGGCAAGCTCTGGGTTATCTGTGGTCATAGAATTGCGCAGGGCAAAGTCCCGTATTTCATTTTCCATAAGGACAATGTCGCGCATTTGGCGCAAAAACCAGGGGTCAATATGGGAAAGCTCGTGTATTTCGTCAATATCCATGCCAAGAAGGAAGGCGTGGCGGATGGCAAAAATGCGGCGCGATTGCGGGATGCGCAGTTTTTGGCGCACTTCGTCAATATCTGGGGTTTCTGGCTTGCCAAATATGGTACGGTGGAACGTATTGCCAAAGCCCAGGGCAGAAATTTCTAAGGAGCGCAGGCCTTTTTGCAGGGCCTCTTTAAAGGTGCGGCCAATGGCCATGGCTTCGCCCACGCTTTTCATGGCGGTGGTAAGTTCGTCTTTTGCGCCGGGGAATTTTTCAAAATTAAAGCGCGGTATTTTAATCACGCAGTAGTCAATGGCAGGTTCAAAGCTGGCCACGGTTTCCTTGGTGATGTCATTCTGTATTTCGTCCAGGGTATAGCCAACCGCAAGCTTGGCGGCAATTTTGGCAATGGGAAAGCCGGTTGCTTTAGAGGCAAGGGCGGAGGAGCGGGAAACACGGGGGTTCATTTCAATAACCACCATGTCGCCATTTTCCGGGTTTATGCCAAACTGCACATTAGAGCCGCCGGTTTCCACGCCAATTTCCCGCATAATGGCAAGGGAGGCGTCGCGCATCATCTGGTATTCGCGGTCTGTAAGGGTTTGGGCAGGGGCAACGGTTATGGAGTCCCCGGTGTGTACACCCATAGCGTCTATATTTTCTATGGAGCAAATGATAACGCAGTTGTCCTTGGTGTCGCGCATCACTTCCATCTCAAATTCTTTCCAGCCAATAACGGACTGCTCAATAAGCACTTCGTGGGTAATGCTGGCTGCCATGCCACCGGAAGCTATTTCTTCAAGGTCTTCCTGGTTATAGGCAATGCCCCCGCCAGAGCCACCCATAGTAAATGCCGGGCGTATAATAAGGGGAAATGGCAGGGTGCTGGCAATTTGGCGCACATCTTCCATGCTGCGGGCAATGGCACTGGCTGGCACTTTAAGGCCAATTTTTGCCATAGCGTCGCGGAAAAGGTCGCGGCTTTCTGCTTTTTCTATAACATGGGCTTTTGCGCCAATAAGCTCTGTGCCGCATTCATCCAAAACCCCCATTTTTACAAGGGCAAGTGCAGTGTTCAGGGCTGTTTGCCCGCCAAGAGTGGGCAGCAGGGCGCTTGGCCGCTCTTTGCGGATAATGGCGGCAACGGTTTCCGGCTCAATAGGCTCTATGTAGGTGCGGTCTGCTAATTCCGGGTCTGTCATAATGGTGGCAGGGTTGGAATTAACCAAAATAACCTCGTACCCTTCCTCTTTAAGGGCTTTCACCGCCTGGGTGCCGGAATAGTCAAATTCACAGGCCTGGCCTATAACAATAGGCCCGGAGCCAATAACCATAATACTTTTCAAGTCATTGCGGCGCGGCATGTATTCTCCTCAAGCGTGGGAAAAGGTTAAACCACTTTTTAATAGGCGAAATTGGCACAGGTAGCAAGGAAAAAGTTTACAGACGTATAATATGCTTATATTACTTGAGAAAAAGCAAAGGACATGTCTCTTCCAAAAAATTTCCCTTTGCTGTAGAGTGAAGAAAAGGAGAAGCATGGACAAGAACACCCCCTATTCTGTCGTTTTTGCAACAGATAATGCCTATAGCCCGTTTTTGGCGGCGTCCATACAGTCTCTTGTGGCCAATACCCCACAGCAGACAAGCCTTGAGGTATTCATTTTACACACAAATATTTCCGCTGTAAATCAAAAGAATATTGCCTCACTGGCAAAAGCGCATATTACTATTAGTTTCATTTCCATGCAAAAATATATTGACAGTCTTGGGAAGAATGTATTGTATGAAACAACATATTTATCAAAAGTCATGTACTACAGATTATTTATACCAGAAATTTTTACGGATAAAGAAAAAGTATTGTATATAGACTGTGATACCATTATCTGCCAGGATATAACAGGCATTTTTCAGTACGACGATGGGCATTCTTTACTTGCGGTAGTACCAGACTATGGGGTGCGTATACGGTATTACCAAAAGCCACGCATACATACATACATTGATACGGTGATTAATATTGATGTACAAACGTATTTTCAATCTGGGGTCTTGCTTTTTTATGTACAAAGAATACGGGAAACAGCTTTTTTTGAACAATGCTTTAACTTTATCCGCAAGCAGAAGAACGCCATTTTTCCAGATCAGGATGCGCTTAATGTAAGTTGTAAGGAAAAGGTGCTGTATTTGCCCTGGGCATACAATCTTATGTGGCACATACCCTTTTTGGAAGATACAGCCAAAGCGGCAATGCCCGCAGAGGATAAAGCGCAGTATGAAGCTGCGTATGCGCACCCTGTGCTTATCCATTACTCCACCTCCTGCAAGCCTTGGGATTACCCAGAGTTACCGCTTGCGGAATATTTTTGGCAATACGCAGAGCAAACACCATACAGCAGTATGTTACAGGAAAAGCAGAAAAAAAGCAGGCAAAACATGCAGCACCAGGTTGTGCGCTTTTACTATTTATATGCGGCCTCATGCTTTTGGAAAGTCTGCACCTTTCTGCCTTTTATACACCAATACGCATTAAAAAGGCACACAAAATACAGGCTTATGGTGCGCAATACTGAACGCCATAAGCGCCTTGTAAAAAACTACGCCCTTTCTGGTTAGAATGGGACACTCTACGATAAAGGCAGATTTTTAAAATGGATACTAAACCATATACCCTTGTATTCGCTACAGACAATGGGTATGTTCCCTATTTGTATGTGGCCCTTCTTTCCATAAAGCGGCATATTTCGCAAAAAAATACCTACTGTGTTTTTATCCTGCACGCTGACATTTCGCAAGACAATATGCGCTTAATTTCCGGCCTTTCGCAAGAAAACTTTTCTATTTCTTTTATCCATTCGACAAGTTTTCTTTCTACTATGGATGCATCTTTTTTCTATTTACCGTCTTACCAAACACTTGCCACATACTACAGGCTTTTTATCCCCAAGCTTTTCCCAGACTGCAAAAAAGTTTTGTATCTGGACTGCGATACCATTATACTGTGCGATGTTGCAGAAATTATTGACCTTGATATGGGTAATGCCATGATGCTTGCAGTAAGAGACTATGGCATGACACTGCGCTATACAAGAAAAGAAGAAATATTCCACTATGTACATGACATTTTGCATATTTCTATAGAAGAATACTTCCAGGCAGGTGTGTTACTGTGCCATATACCCAGCATGGAAGAAAAGCATTTTTTTTCCCGCTGTGTAGAGTTTATATCGCACAATACCAAACTACCCTTTGCAGACCAGGATATTTTAAACTTTGCAGCAGGCGGTATGGTTACTCTGCTACCCCCAGAATATAATGTGTTATGGCATTTGCCCATTTTAGAAAAAAACTTGGAAGCAAACCTTGGGGCAGATTTCCCTGCCTACAAAGCCTCTTGCCAGCACCCCAAAATTATCCATTACGCTTCGTGGTGCAAGCCCTGGATATTTCCTGAATTGCCGCTTGCAGAATATTTTTGGATGTACGCTGAGCAAAGCCCTTTTTACCACTTTTTTTCTGCAGAAAAACAAAAACAACGTGCCATGCTTAAGCGCACTGCATCCTGCTACCCATTTTTTTATGCTCTACGGGAAGTAACCGGAAAACTGGCGGCCTTGCTCCCTTTTGCCTGCATAAAAAAGACGCATACGAAACTAACAAAAAACTGCCTTGCCGCACGGCGCTATAAAAGAATTTTGCCTTTACTTGAAAAAAATTTTTAAAGATATAAAAAAACCGTCCGGGCTTTTTACCAGGACGGTTAGATAAACTTTGCGCGGGCAAAACCTGCGCGCACACGCACAGCCTTACTGGGCAGCAGCCGGGTTTTCACCAGGAACTGCGGGTGTAGCAGGGGCAGCCGCAGGGGAAGTTTGGGTTGCGGGGTCGCTTGCAGGCGCACCAGCAGCATTAGGATTAGCCGGGTTTTCACCTGGCACAGGGGCGGGGGTAGCAGCAGGAGCCGGAGCGGCGGCAGGTGCGGGGCTCTGGGCAGGTGCGTCTTTCTTTTCTTCGCCACAAGCGGCCAAGGAAAGAGTCAGGATAAGGGCCAGTGCAAGAGCAGAAAGCTTTTTCATGGGAAATACTCCTCAAAAAATATTAAATGTACTGCAATGGAAAACTATGTTGCCATACCCGGATAAACTCGTCATCCAGGTACTGTGTAGACTAGCATACACTTGCCAAAGCAGATTATGCAACACACCGTGTGTTACTGGTAGCATCATACACCGGAAAAGCAGGATGTCAACATTTGTAAGATTCCCTCTCTCCCTTAACAAAAGCTAATAAAAACAGCCAGCAACACCTAAGTCCATTACGTGTTATCCGTAATCTGGTGTTTTTCTTTTTTCTTTTCCCTTTGCTAAGCTCTTGCGGTGCCGCCAGCTTTGTGCTATAAAGTCCCCAGCTTTTGTTGCCTGTTTTTTGTTTTCCATTATGCCTTGGAGGCTTTATGTTTGGCAAGTTTTTGCCCCGTTCCGCTCCGTATTTTGAGTACTTTAACCAGCAATGCGCCATTCTGGAAGAAATGACCGCCCTTCTTAAAGGTATTGCCAGAGGCGAAAAAAATGCCGAGGAAAGCTTTAAGCGCATAACTGACTTGGAAATTGGAGCAGACAACATACAACACACTGTTATTGAAGAACTTTCTCACACCTTCATAACCCCCATTGACAGAGAAGATATTTATGCGGTCAGCATGACCCAAGAGCGCATCATTGACAGTCTTAAACTGCTTGGTGCGCGTTTTTTATTGTTTTCCTTTCTCCATGTGCGCTTCCCTGCCATTAAAATGATAGATAATATGTACATGATGGCACGCCAGGTTAACCACCTTATATCAGGTTTAAAAGATAAGCGCGAACCTGTGGAAGCCATTGCCGCCCTGCACACCCTGAAGGAAGATTGCCAGATGCTGCTTGGCGTTGGCCTTTCTGAACTTATGGATGTACAGGCCCCTTCTGCGGAAGCTGGCTTTGAAATGGCAAAACAGCTTATGATTTGGGTGCATTTGTACGACCGTATTGAAGTTTCTGTTGACCTTTTTGGCGAACTTACAGACACACTGGAACAAGTGGTGCTCAAATATGCTTGAGATACCCCTGCTGCTGCTTTTTATTATTGTCATTGCCCTGGTTTTTGACTTCACAAATGGAGCCATTGACTGCGCCAATGCCATTGCCACCGTTGTTTCCACAAAAGTGCTTTCTCCCCGCACTGCCGTGCTTATGGCAGCAGGCCTTAATCTTTTTGGTGCCCTGCTTGGCAGTGAAGTAGCCGCCACCCTTGGTTCCGGTATTGTTCACCCAGATGTTGTAAATGGTTCGCACATTCTTGTACTGGCGGCCCTTTTTGGTGCCATAGCCTGGAATATTATTACCTGGTATTTTGGCATACCCTCCTCCGCCTCTCACGCCCTTATTGGCGGCCTTATTGGCGCAGGTATTGCCTGCGCGGGTGTGGGCTCCCTCAATACCCCCTCTATTACTTCTAAAATTCTTCTGCCCCTTGTGCTTTCTCCCCTTGCAGGTTTTGTTGTCGGCTTTGCCCTCATGATGCTTATCACCTTCTTTTTCTGGAATAAAAACAAGCATAAAGTGGGCGCCGTTTTCCACAAACTGCAAATTCTTTCTGCCGCCTTTATGGCCACCAGCCACGGCCTGAATGATGCCCAAAAAACCATGGGTATTATTACCCTGGCACTTTTTATATTCAATTATACAGACAATTTTATTGTCCCTTTATGGGTTAAACTGCTTTGCGCCTTAGCTATGGCAGCAGGTACAGCCCTTGGTGGCTGGAAAATCATTAAAACCATGGGACACAAAATATTTAAATTAGAACCCGTGCACGGTTTTGCTGCCGAAACATCCGCAGCGGCCGTTATTACCGCCGCATCCTTTCTTGGTGCCCCCATCAGCACAACCCACGTTATCACCGCCAGTATTTTTGGCGTTGGTTCTACCAAACGTCTTTCTGCCGTGCGCTGGGGCGTTGCCGGTAACCTTATTATTGCCTGGACTCTTACCATCCCCGCAGCGGCCCTTATGGGCGGCCTTAGCTTTATGCTGCTTGAATTTCTGGGAATTGGCTAATACGCCCATAGGAAACACCCATGCAAATATGCACCTGGGGCGGTGGTAGCTGGGGTACAGCCCTGGCCCACCTGCTTGCCTGCGCCGGCCATTCATCTACCCTGCTTGTCAGAGAAGAACATGTTGCCAGCAGCATAAACCTGTGCCACCAAAACCCCAAGCACATGCAGGGCATTAACTTACACCCTGCCCTTCTTGCCACCACAAATCCCACTGCCCTTGCAAGCGCAGACCTTGTACTGCTTGCCCTGCCCTGCCAAACCCAGCGCCAAAACCTTTTGCAGCACGGCCAGCATATCAGCCCCACAGCCTTTATTGTCAATGCATCCAAAGGCGTTGAGCTTGGCAGCTTAAAGCGCATGTCTGAAGTAGTGGCAGAAAGCCTTGCTGCAACCCATGCCCCCCACCCCTTTGACCCCACACACTACGCCGTACTCTCTGGCCCTTCCTTTGCCAAAGAAGTTCTGGAAGGCAAACCAACAGCCGTTGTCCTTGCCTGCACAAGCGAAGAAAACGGCGCCCTCTTGCGCGCTGTTTTCTCCTCCCCCCTCGTCCCCTGGTTCCGTACCTACTCCAGCACAGACGTTACAGGAGTTGAGCTTGGTGGTGCCGTAAAAAACGTCATTGCCCTTGCAGCCGGCCTTTGCGATGCCCTGAACTTTGGCGCTAATGCCCGCGCTGCTCTGCTTACCCGCGGCCTTACAGAAATACGCCGTCTTGGCCTTGCCCTTGGCGCAAACCCCGCCACCTTTATGGGGCTTTCTGGCAATGGCGACCTTATCCTTACCTGCACGGGCGACCTTTCCCGTAACAGGCAAGTTGGCCTACGCCTTGGACACGGCGAAACTTTAGAAGAAATTCTTGCCCAAAGCCACTCAGTAGCAGAAGGCGTAAAAACCGCGGAATCCGTGTACCACCTCTCCCAGACATTGGGCGTGGAAATGCCCATTACAAGCGCTGTTTACGCCATTTTGAATGGCAAGGCCACACCCAAAGAGGCTGTAAGCGCCCTTTTGGCAAGGTCACTGAAAGAAGAAGAGTAAACCGGCTGCTGAGAGGGCGCTGCCCTCTCAGACTCTCCCGTTGGGGGGGATAATCCCCCCCAAACCCCCTTGATTAAATACGTATGCGCCACTTGTATGTCTTGAAGACATACAAGTGGCGCATACGTATTTCAGTATTTAAAAAAATCTTAACCCTGTGGGGTATTCCCAATATGGAAAGTAAGGGAAAAAATTTGGTGGAAAAAGTCCACATATTCAACAAACACATGGTCTGGCACAGAAATACGGGCAGGGGCAAAATTGAGAATACCCTTAATGCCGGCTTCTACAAGCTGGGTGGCCGCACGCTGGGCGCGTTCTGCCGGGGTAGTGATAATGCCTATTTCTATATTAAGGGCAGGCACTTTTTCAGGTAATGTTTTAGAGCAGAAAATTTCGTTCCCGTAGACGTGTTCGCCAATTTTAAAGGGGTCGCAGTCAAAAGCGCCCACAATAGAAAAGCCGCGGCGTCTGAATTCTTGGTGATTAAGTAAGGCGCGGCCTAAATTACCCACACCCACAAGGGCTGCGCGCCATTCACGGTTTGCGTGCAGGCAGGCCTTTATTTCTTCCAGCAGGTAATTCACATAATAACCCACGCCGCGTACGCCAAACTCGCCAAAGTAGGCAAGGTCTTTACGCACTTGGGAGGCGTTTACATCACATGCCTTGGCAAGGGGCTCTGAGGAGGTAATCTGCACGCCATCCTTAGCCATTGCCTCCAGAACCTGCATGTAGGTAGTAAGACGTTGCAGGGTAGCGGGGGGTATATGCTCGCTTTTAAGGAATGCGTTCATAATTTCTCAAGGGGGTTGAAAAGGAAGGGCGCTGGGCTTTTCTTAGAAAAAAGCCCAGCGCCCAAGGGAAATTACATCTTCACGAAGAGGATGATAAGGTCAACAAGCAAGGCATAAATACAAAGGGATTCCACAAAGGCCAGACCCAGAATAAGAGACTGGGAAATTTTACCACTGGCATCAGGGTTGCGGGCGGTGCCTTCGCAAGCGGCCTTAATGGCCATACCTTGACCAAGACCACAGCCAGCAGCAGCAATAGCAATACCAAGGGTAAGACCAATAACGGTAAGGCCAAAGCTGTAAGAAGCGGGATCACCGTCAGCAGCAAAAGCAACGGTTGCAAGGGCCATCAAAAAGATGGTGTTCAGGGCTACGAGAATGAGTTTACGCATGACGTACTCCTAAGAAGATTATTATATTGTTGGGCCGAAAGGCCATTCCCCTAAAGTAAAGGTGCGCGCTTTGCCATACACCTGTTTATCCTCCACGTGGGCACTTAGGCAGGCAAACAAAGCACATACGGCCTAGTGTGCGTGTTCCACAGCGCCCTGTATATAAATCATGGCAAGAATGAACAGAATAAAGGCCTGCAAAGATTTTGCAAGTAAGAACAGGAAGTAGATAGGAATGGTACCAACCAGCACACCAACGTAGATACTGGCGCCAAAGCTGAAGAAAATAAGCAGGGTCATTTCTTCGCCAAAAATATTACCGAAAAGACGAAGAGACATAGAAAGCGGGCGGGCCAAGTGGGAGATAATTTCAATGGGGAACATAAGCGGTATAAGCGCTTTGTTGGGGCCAGTGAAGTGGCCAATATAATGCCCACCCCAAGCCTTTATGCCAATGTAGTTATAGTAAAGGAAGACAAAAAGCGCTACCGCAACTGTGGTGTTTAAACTGGCGGTGGGGGCATCGCAACCGGGAACAAGACCCATAATATTCATGCCAAACACAAATATAAATATGCCCACCAGCAGGGGTACAAAACGTCTGCCTTTTTCGCCCATATTGGAAATAATAAAGCTTTCCAGCGCTTCTATAAGCGACTCAAAAACATTTTGCAGGGTACCAGGCACTGTTTTAATATTGCGCTTAATAAAAAAGCCAATGACAAGAAAAACCGCCATACCCACCCAAGTGTAGAAAACGTGCTTGAATTCTACAACTTGCCCAAAAAGGGTAATCTGGTTCATGTCAAAAACGGTAGAAAGTAATAACGGATGGGGTAAGCCTGCTGCCATACAAATGCTCCTTAAAAATAACCCTGCACATCAAAAAGGAGAAAGGGAATTTACTCCAACTTGTTTGTGGAAAGTAATAAAAGCGGCAACATAAGCACAGTAAGCGAAAGCCCTGCTACCAGGGCAAACGGGGATGCGCCGCATTCCACAAGGGATATATACACTATAATTCCCGTAATGAAAAGTCTTAAATT
>CAZPTC010000058.1:0-11306 GCA_964589455.1 uncultured Desulfovibrionaceae bacterium
TGGCAGTGTTATTAAAAAAGCCTCTGGTTCAGAAATATTTATTTACGACCCTGTGCAAAATAGCGTGCGTATGCGGCGCATACAAACAGGCGAAATTGTACAAGACTCCATACAAGTTATTTCTGGCCTGCAAGCAGGGGAATACCTTGTTTCCAAAGGCCAGTTTGTGCTTGCAGAAAATACCCCTGTGCTTGTAACGGGCGGATTAGAAGGTAAATAATATGACAAAGTGGAGCGTTACGCATAAAACTATTCTTTTCCTGCTTGCAAGCCTGCTTACCTTTTTTGGGGTGTACGCTTTCTTTACCTTGGAAATGCAAGAAAATCCCACGGTTGTCAGCCCTGCAAGTGTGGTAAAAGTGGTATACCCTGGTGCCAGCCCGGAAGATGTGGAAAAGCAGGTTGTAAAAATTCTGGAAAAGGAAATTAACACCTTAGAGGAAATAAAAACTATTGAGGGTTTTGCCCTGGACTCTATTGGCATTATTAAAATTGTCTACAAGGATATGTCAGACAATGACATTTTGCGCACTAATGACAAAATTAAAGAACGCGTGGATGTTGCCAAACCCAATTTACCCGCCAATACTTGGGAACCTGTTATAGAAACAGACTTTACCAGTGCATACGGCCTTATTCTTGCCGTGTATTCGGATGAGCATACCTACGATACCTTGGAAACTGTTGCCACGATGCTGGAGGACACCCTTAAGCAAAACCCGCGTGTAAAAGCAGTTGACACTGAAGGCAAGGTTCTGCAACAGGTTTTTGTAGACCTGAATTTAGAGCAGCTAAGTGAATATGGCCTTGCCATAACCAATATCCCGCGCCTTTTGCAGGCACGCAATATCAATATCCCCAGTGGTAATTTAGAACTTGGCGGTATGCGTGTGCCTGTTAATGTAACAGGGGAATACCAGTACCCGGATGAACTGGCGCAAACCATTGTAGCGGTTTCTGGAACAGGCAGTCCCATTTACCTCAAAAACATCGCCCATGTTTACCAGGATGAAGAAAAGAAAGAAAAAATAGCCTTCTATAATGGCCAAAAAGCCCTTCTTGTAGGCGTTAAATACATGGACGGCATTAACATTACCCAGGTTGAGCAGGAACTGCAAAAAACCCTGCAAAGCTTTAAAGTCAATAATCTCTACACAGGTGTTGGCCTTGCAGAAGTTTATAACCAGGCAAACTTTGTGCGCGACTCCATTAACCTTTTTGCAGACAACCTTATTTCTGCCATTATTCTTTTAGTGCTTGTTGTGTGCCTTTTTATGGGAATACGCAGTGCCTTTATTGTGTCTATACCCATACCTTTGGTTATTTGCACAGCATTTGCTTACATGTACCTTGCAGGCATACCTATCCATCAGGTATCCATTGCCTCCATGATTATTTCCCTTAGCCTGCTTGTAGCCAATGGCATTGTTTCTAACGACAATATCCACGTCAACCTTGAGCAGGGTAAAGACTTAGACACAGCCTGCATACAAGGTGTGCAGGAAGTAAAAATTCCCATTCTCACCTCCACCCTTACAACTGTTGCCTCCTTTTTGCCCCTTGCCATGATGCAAGGCCCGGCAGGCAAGTTTGTGTACAGCCTGCCAGTGCTTGTTTCAGTTGCGCTTTTTGCCTCGTACTTTGCCTCCCTTACCATTGTACCCGCTATGGCGCACGGCCTGCTTGGGCACAAACATACCCCTAAAAAAGCGAAAAAACCTTCCTCCTTAGGCCACTTTTTCAGTAATCTTTCCGCCAATTTTTTAAATACCTACGCCAATCTACTTACCTGGTGCCTTCGCAACACACGCAAAGTACTGCTTATCTCCTTCAGCGTTTTTCTTCTTAGCCTGCTTATCATCCCCACCATGCTTGTGCAGGTTTTTCCCCCTGTTGAACGCGAACAATATGTACTCAATATCCGCGTGCAAGATGGCGCAACTGTAGAAACCACCACGCAGATTGCCAGCCAGGTGGCAAACCTGCTTTTGCAGGAACAAAGCGTACAAGACTTTGCCTACAGCGTAGGCACGGGCTTTATGAAGTATTACCTTACCTTCTTCCCCACAGACCAAGCTTCTAATAAGGCCCAGTTCCTTGTAAATGGCCTTAAAAGCGAAGCCCCTGCCATTGAAAAACGCCTGCAACAGGCCATACCCGGTGTGTCTGTTTCCATTAAAGAATTAGAAATAAGTATGCCCCTGGACTATCCCATACAAATACGCATAACAGGCGATGACCTTACCCAGATACGCATGGCAGCGGACGATATACGCTCCCGCCTTGCAGGTATGGAAGGCATTAAAAATATGGAAGATAATTTTGGCTACGATACCTATAAACTGCAAATCCATGTGCAGGAAGAAAAAGCTAATCTGCTTGGCATCACCAATTACGATATTGCCAACCTTGTGCGCCTTGCCATTAACGGCATCACCGTTTCAGAACTGAAACAAAAAGACATTAATAAAGATTCGCTGGATATTATTCTGCGTGTAGCCAATACCAACACCTCCACCCTGGACAATATCTTCATCACCTCTCCCGTTACTGGCAAAAACATATATCTTACCCAAATTGCCAGTATAGAAACTAAGCCAGCTCTTGGCAAAATTGTCCACAGAGGCGGCAAACGCACCATAACCCTTGGCATTAACCTGCTTGAAAACTACAACACCATGCAAATGCTGCAGAAAATACAAGATACCCTCAGCACCTACCCCCTACCCGAAACATGCAGTATTGAATACGGCGGCGAAAACGAAAATAACCGCGATACCTTCTCTTCCCTGCCCCTGCCCACAGTTATTGCCATTATCCTTATCTACCTTGTGCTTGTTTTCCAGTTTGGCAACCTGAAAGAACCCCTTATTATCATAGCCACCATTCCCCTTTCCTTTATTGGCATTATAGTTGGCCTTAAAATAATGGCCTACCCCATTGGTTTTATGGCCCTGCTTGGTGCCATCAGCCTTATGGGGGTTGTGGTCAATAACGGCATTGTGCTGCTGGATTATATAAAAATTCTGCTTGCACAAACCCCCAACTCCTCTCCCCTTGATACTATTGTTCAGGCCTGCCGCATACGCCTTAGGCCAATTATGATTGGTATGATCACCACCGTTATTTCCCTGCTGCCCCTTATGCTCAGTGGCGGCGCCTTATGGGCACCACTGGCAACATCTATCATCTTTGGCATGCTTATCTCCTCCCTGCTTACCCTCCTAGCTATTCCCTGCTGCTATTGCGTGGTAAACCGCGTGAGTGTGTAGAGGGGAAAGGTTTAGCCGCGTCTTTCTCTGCTCAGCAGTTGTATTGCGTAAAACACGGCAGAAAGAGTTTCTCCCTTAAAAAAATTGTTCCCAAAATGTTCATCAGATGTGAACATTTTGGGAACAATTTTATGTGCGAGGAAAACCCTGCACACAAACCCCGTGAGAGAGGTGAGGATGTATAGGGTGGACTACCCCATATTTTCTTCGTCACCCATCATAGCAGCCTCATACATATCATACCACTCTTGGGCAGCCTTTTCTCCTGGCTCAACAGCTTCTGGGTGCGCCGCGGCAGTTTTTGCTTTTTTCTCCGCAGCGTCTGGGCTAAGCAGCTTTTCAGCAATTGCATACCACTTATACACATCTACCCAAAATTCTGCCTGATCAGCCGCAAGGGTTTCGTAAAATGCAGCAAGGCCCATTGCGCCTTCTGGCAGGCCACCCATAGCGGCCTGCTCAAACAAAGGGCCGCACTTGTCAGCGCTTATGGGCAAGCCATTTTTATCTGCATCCGCATAAATGGTGCCCGCGTAATACGCGCCCCAGGGGTTACCTTCTTGCGCGGCCCATTCAAAATACATAAGAGCCTGCGCAGGGTCTTTGGCAACGCCATTACCTTCCAAATAAATTGTGCCTAAATCCACACGGGCAGAGCCTACTGTTTCCGCGGCCTTTTCGTAATATTTAATGGCTTTAGCCATATCCTTGGGAGAAGCATTGGCGTACAAATACGCCAAATCCAGACAGGCAGCCTCATTGCCCTTGTCTGCGGCAACTGTATACGCCTCTATAGCTTTGGCATCGTCCTGCTGCACACCACGGCCATCTTTATACAACATGCCAAGGTAAAAATACGCATCTGTATTCCCTGCCAGGGTCGCTTTTTGGATATATTCAAAAGCCTTGCCTTCATCAAAAGGCACGGCATCTTCACCTGTAAGATAGGCCAAGCCAATGGCAAAATTGCCTGCACCATCTGCTTTTACTTTTTCGGCTTTTTCCCACGCTTTTATGGCTTTTTTGGCATCGCCTGCTTTGTTAAAAAGCCAGCCAACTTCCACCATAGCTGCCGCATCGGCTGATTCTTCTGCCTTTTTCAGAGAGGCAAGAAGGTCATCATTCGCCATGGCAGGCACTGCACTGGAAAAAATAAGGCCACACATACCAAGGGCAAGTAAAAGATTGCGCATAATAGTTTCCTTTTTGTTAAATAAAAAACCAGTCTTCACTAAGAGTTGGATTGTTTCCACTGTTCAATGGCGGCATTGCCAGTTTCCTGTAAAGCTGGTTTTTGAGCGCCTAGGTCATTCTTTTTGGCAAGGGCCTTTACATTACCCTGTTCTGCTGCAATACCATACCAAATATACGCATCTTGCAAGGCGGCGGGGTTGGTGGCGGCCATTTCTTCGTACAAAGTGCCAAGGGCAAACGCTGCATCCGGGTGGCCAAGCTTTGCCGCTTCTTTATACCAATGTTCTGCGCGGGCATTGTCTTTTTTCACATTACCACGGCCTTCCTGATGGAGCAGGCCCGCGTTAAACTGCCCTTGGGCATCGCCTTCTTCCCCCGCCCACTCAAAATACTTAAGGGCTTCAGCCGGGTTAGCGTCCACACCCTGCCCCATAAGGTACATATACCCAATATTGGTGCGGGCAAGAGGCATAAAATCTGCCACAGCCTTATACAGGGAAAGCGCTTTTGCAAAATCCTGGGGAACATTTTCCCCTTTATCATACATAACAGCCAGATTATACTGGGCACCGGGCACACCGGCTTCTGCCGCTTCCTTGTACAAAACCAAAGACTTTTTCTGATCCTTGGACACCCCTTCCCCAGTATCGTACATCATGGCCAGGTAATACTTGGCCTCTGCATTGCCAAGATTTGCGGAGCGGGTAAAACAATCCGCCGCTTTTACCATATCACTTGGTCCGCCAATACCTTCCAGCGCAAGAAGACCAAGATTCAGCCAGGCAAGCGGCTCATTTTCTTTTGCTGCTGCTTCTAAAAGCGCCATGCCTTTTGGCACATCCAGTGGTCTGCCACGGTTGCTGAGCAAGTAGTAGTCTGCAAGATGAACCATTGCCTCAGCATAACCCTGCTCAACCGCTTTTTCCAGCCAGGAAAAGCCTTTTTGGAAATCCTGGGGGACAACCTGCCCATCTGTATACAAAACCCCAAGATTATACTGGGCTTTTACATCACCTGCTTCTGCGGCTTTAAGCAAATATTGCTCCGCCTTCTCCATATCTGCCGTTACACCCTGCCCCATGACGTACATAAACCCAAGAGAACGCCATGCTGGCGCAAAGTCTTGGTCTGCCGCTTTTTGCAGCCATTCCAAAGCTTTCTCGTAACTTTGTTCTACGCCCGCACCTTCGTGGTACGCCACCCCTAAGTCATACTGGGCGCTGGCTTCACCCTGCTCCGCTGCTTTGGTCAGCGCCGCTACATCTGCTGCCACAGCTTCTGGCACAAATCCGCCAACACATAACAAAGCGCCTATACAGCAACCAATAACAAGCCGCACCATATTTTTATCTCCCATTTATTAAACACCAAAGACCCGCACTAAATGCGGGGTGAATTTGCTTTTTGCACATCCGGATCAATGATGCCCGTGAGATGCGTGCCCGTGTGATTCATGTTTGGGGTTAGGAGACGTAAACTTGATAATGCTAAGTGCAACTGCAACAGCGCCTATGCCTATAAAAAAAATGACAAAATCCATAAAACACCCACACTTTCTTTTTTTCTCAGCATAGACTAAAATATCTTCCTGCGCAAGCAAAAAGAGATTCTGTACAGGCCAGCGCCCTAAGCCTCCCTACACCATTTTTTTATCAATACCGGCCCCATAAGCCAGAGGATACAATGCCCGATTTTCCCGCCCCACAAAGCCTTAACCTGCCCCTTTGCGGCGTAGACAGCCACGCCCACTTAGATTCCCCCCGCTTTAAAGATGACTTTGACGCCATGCTTACCCGCGCCCGTGAGTCTGGCATTGCCCGCATTGGCCACGTTTTTTTGCGTATGGAAAACTACCTTGCCCACAAAGAGCATTTTGCCAGCATACCCGAACTTTTTTTTCTTATGGGCATACACCCCACAGACCTTTTAGCTGTTACCCCTGAAGAAGAAGCCGGCATGGCACACGCCCTTGCCACAGACCCCACCCTTTTGGCAGTTGGCGAAATTGGGCTGGATTATTACTGGAAAGATTGCCCCCCAGATTTGCAAAAGCCTGCCTTCATCCGCCAGCTTGCCCTTGCCCGCAGCCTGCAAAAACCCGTTGTTATTCACTGCCGTGATGCTTTTGCCGATACCCTTGCCATACTGGATGAGCAGGGTTTTGCCAATTACCCCTTACTTTGGCACTGTTTTGGCGGTTCTGAAGAAGAAGCAAAGGCCATACTTTCCCGTGGCTGGCACCTTTCTTTCCCTGGCCCTCTTACTTTCCCTAAAAATCAGGCCCTGCGGGATGTTGCAGCCACCCTGCCCTTAGACCGCATACTTGTGGAAACAGACTGCCCCTACCTTGCCCCCCAGGCCTGGCGCGGACAACGCAATGAACCGGCCTTGACCGTGTTTACGGCTAAAGCTTTGGCAGAGGCAAAAAATATGCCCGTGGAAGAGGTATGGAAAATTACCGGCGATAATGCCCGGCGCTTTTTTGGGCTGTAAGGGGGACAGGCACCCTTGACTTGATACTAAAAAGAGATACTATACCAGAAACAAAAGGCTTTTCGTGAACAATAAGCACAAAAAGACATTGAAGGCTCTATTTACCACTCCGGTACCTAAAGATATGCAGTGGGAAGATATTGAATCTTTACTTCTGGCAGTTGGGGCTACAATGAGCGAAGGCAGTGGTTCTCGCATAAAGTTTGATCTTAACGGTCAGACTGTGGCGTTTCACAGGCCACACAACCCCAAAACAGCACGAGCCTATCAAATTGGCATTGCGCGAGAATTTCTTGAAACCAATGGAGTTAAGCCGTGAGCAATAGTATAAAAAATGCCATGACCTACAAAGGGTATACAGGCACAGTGGAATACAGCGAAGAAGACGCCTGTCTTTTTGGACGTATTGCGGGAATCCGTGATATTGTTACATACGAAGGAGAAAGTGTGGCAGAAATACAGCAGGCGTTCAGAGCTTCTGTAGATGACTATTTAGAGCATTGCGCCAGCATAGGCAAAGAACCCAATAAGCCGTATTCCGGCAAATTTGTTTTGCGCCTTGATCCTGCACTGCATGCAACACTGGCAGCAAAAGCCATGGCAAGCGGGAAAAGTCTTAATCAGTATGCCACTGAGGTGCTGGAGCATGCGTAGTGGCTGATACCACGCCATACTTTTCTATTCCTTTATTTTTTGGTTTTTTAAACCACAGCGTGCTTCCTGTTCCCAGAAAGCACGCTCTTGTTTAATAAAAAGTTTTTTTTGAAAGAGGATGGGGGTTTGGGGGAAGGGGAAAACTTTTTTGTTCACATACAGAGGCCGTTGGAGCAAAGCGACTTACGGCCTCCTAATCCAGCAAAGCCGGAAAAAAGTTTTCCCCTTCCCCCAAAAATCTTCCTACGCACCTTCGGCTTTCAGGGCTTCGGCCTGGGCATTGGCGGCAAGGGCGTCTGTCATTTGCAAAATATCGCCGTCCATAAAGCGGTCTAAGGAATACAGGGTCATATTCACGCGGTGGTCAGTCACGCGGCCTTGCGGGAAATTATAGGTGCGTATGCGTTCGGAGCGGTCGCCGGAGCCCACCTGGGATTTACGGTCTGCGGCGTATTCGGAATTCTTTTTTTCTTCTTCAAGGGCAAGTATGCGGGAAGCCAGCACTTTCATAGCCTGGGCTTTATTTTTATGCTGGGACTTTTCATCCTGGCAGGTAACCACTGTACCTGTGGGAATGTGGGTAATACGCACGGCGGATTCGGTTTTATTAACGTGCTGGCCGCCTGCACCGGAGGCGCGGTACACGTCTATACGCAAATCTTCCGGGCGGATATTCACGTCTACTTCTTCTGCTTCAGCAAGTACGGCCACAGTTGCGGCAGAGGTGTGTATGCGGCCCTGCGATTCTGTAAGGGGTACACGCTGCACGCGGTGGGTGCCAGATTCGTATTTCAAATGGCTGTAAACGCGGCTGCCGGAAATAAGGGCAATAATTTCTTTGTAGCCGCCATTATCAGAAGGGCTTTCGCTCATTATTTCCACTTTCCAGCGCTGTATTTCTGCAAAACGGCAATACATGCGGAAAAGGTCTGCGGCGAACAGGGCGGCTTCTTCGCCACCTGTACCGGCCCGTATTTCCAGCACAATATTTTTTTCATCCAGGGGGTCAGTGGGCAAAAGCATAACGCGCAGGGTCTGCTCAGTTTCTGGTATGGCATTTTCCAAGGCATCTAATTCGTCCTGTGCCATGGCGCGTATGTCTAAATCTGCATCCTGCAAAAGGTCGCGGTTTTCCTGACGCTGCTGGATAAGGGCTTTGTATTTACGGTACAGGGCCACAATATCGCGCAAGTCTGCGTGGGCTTTAACGGTTTTGCGGTAACGCTCCTGGTCATCAAAAATTTCCGGATTGGCAAGTTCAGCCTCGTATTCCAAGTAGCGCTCTTCGTATTGGTCAAGCTTTTCAAACATAGAGTATTATCCCAGTGAATAAGGTTCGCATTCAATGCGGTTTTGCATGGAGGCAGGCAGGCTTTCCCGCAGGGCTACAAGGGCTACTTCAATTTGCTCTCGTGTGGGTTCGCGGGTAGAAAGCAATTGGAGCAAAAGGCCGGGGCCACGGATAATCTGCCCTAAGGGGCCATCGCCAAGGCGTGCGCCATAGCGGATAACCTCGTAGGCTACTGCGCTGATGGGTACCATAAGCAACACTTTAAAAAGAATGGTAAGGGCATGTGTGGCAAATGCGCTGGAGGGCTTAATAAGCCACAAAAAAGGTGGAACCAGCACAGCGTGGAACACAATGGCAAGGGCCAGCACAAACAGAATAAAGGTGGTGCCGCAACGGGGGTGTAAGCGGCTGTAGTGCGAGGCCATTTTGGAAGTAAGCGGGGCCCCGTTTTGGAAGGCCTTGGATTCATACGCGCCAATAACCTTATGCTCTGCTCCGTGGTACTGAAAAACTGTGCGGATTTCTGGCATAAAAGAAATGCCCGCTATATAGGCAATAAAAATGGCAAATTTGAAAAAGCCGTCCCACAGGTGAAACACTATGCCTTCAAGCCCGCTGGAAAAACCAAGATATTGCATGCCAAGGGTAAGCAGGTGAGGCAAAAGCACAAAAAGGCCAAGCGCCAGCACAACAGAAAAAACCAGGGTGCCAAATAAAGCGGCATCAGAAAGCTTTTCTGACTGCGTGGCAGAAGGGTCAGTTTCCGCAAGTTCTACAGAGGTATTAAGACCTTTAACCCCATTCACCAATGTTTCCACTAAAAGAGGAAAACCGCGCAAAAAGGGCTTTTTCCATACGCCGCCACGCACAAGGCTCACCCATTTGCGGCGGCGCACCACAATGGGGCCGCTTGGCAGGCGTACAGCCAGAGCGTATTGCGCGCCATTGCGCATAAGCACACCGTCCAGCACTGCCTGCCCGCCCATAAGGTTTTCCGGGGTAGAGGCGGCTTCTTGCGCGGCAGGGTTTTGCTTGACGTTGGCCGTGCCCGCGGGCACATTTGCCTGTTCTAAAGCTGGGTCTGGCGAGCCAGTTGATACGTCAGGTGATGCACCACTTGATACGTCTGCTGGCATTTTTGGCGCTGGGGCCACTATAATTTGACCCTCTGGGTCAGAGCGGGAAGGTGTATCCATAAAAATAGCCTGGGAATCTGCATACACCAAAGTGCCATACGACGCCTTAGAATATCCAGACAGTTCGTGCAAATCTGGCATACAACACCAGGCACATAACACAAAAGACCTTCCCCAGCACAGCAAGACCGGGGTATTAACCCCGATACGGCAGGCAAGGGAAGGGCCCAAACGCCATGCCCGCGAAAACGCGGAGCAACGCTACTTGTCGAATTTGGCGTACTTTTTGCGGAAGCGGTCAATACGGCCGGCAGTGTCCACAAAACGCTGCTTACCAGTAAAGAAGGGGTGGCAGTTAGAACAAATTTCTGTATGCAATTCCTGGCCCTTAGTGGAAAGAGCTTCCACTTGGAAACCGCAGGCGCAGGTTATTTTGGCGTTATACACTTTGGGATGAATGCCGTCTTTCATTTTTATTCTCCATAAAAAAAGGTAACGAGGCATACTAACCAGAAGCCCAAGGCTTGGCAAGGAAAATTTTGCGTATTCTAAAAATTCTGCGCACACAAAAACTTTTAAAGCGCTGCCCGTATACTAATACCCTTTTTACGGCAAAACTTTTTATCTTCCCCCATTTTTTTTCTTGACAAAATTCCCATTCCCCTTATTCTTGCTCTTCGCCCCGTTTTATTTTTGCTTGACATACATTTAAGAATACCGTACGAAATTTTTTCGACCGATAGAGTCCTTAGGAGCTTTCCATGAAGACATTCAGTCCCACGCCTGAAACAGTAGACCACAAGTGGTATATTGTGGATGCAGATGACCAAATTCTTGGCCGTCTTGCTTCCCAAATTGCCCACCACTTACGGGGCAAGCACAAACCCGAATTCGCCCCCCATATTGACAATGGCGACTTTGTGGTTGTTGTGAATTGTGAAAAATTAAAATTCACCGGCGACAAGCTGCACAAGAAAAAATACTACCGTCACTCTGGCTATGTTGGTGGCTTAAAAGAAACCACCCTGGAAAAGATGATGGACAAAAAGCCGGAAGAAGTGCTTATGCACGCTGTGCGTGGTATGCTGCCCCGCAATCCTATGGGTCGCGCCTGCCTGCGCAAACTGAAAATTTACACCGGTTCTGAACATCCCCACGCGGCACAGGCCCCCACTCCCCTGCCCCTTCAGAAATAAAGACCTAAGCGTCAGGAGCTGATATGTCCGATTCTTTCCATTATGGCACAGGCCGCCGCAAAACTGCTAC
>CAZPTC010000059.1:0-11158 GCA_964589455.1 uncultured Desulfovibrionaceae bacterium
GACAAAGTCAACAAGCGACCGGCAGAGGGAATAGGTGCGGCTTTGCCGCGCCGTAAAATGACCGAATGCCGTGCCTTTCCGCCCAGCGACGAAGGAGCTGGTGGGCGGCGCAAACACCCGAAGGGGTTTGTTATTAATCAGGAGAAAGCCAAATGGCTTTCTCCTTTTTTTTCAAAAGCAGATGCGGCTTGCGAAAAAAAAATCTTGTATCTGCAAAAAACCTATGGTAGAGTTTGTCAAAGTAGAAGTTCATGTAAAATTGAAAAAAATAATCATCATTATCACTCAACTATCAACAAAATAATACTCTTAG
Organism: uncultured Desulfovibrionaceae bacterium; assembly: GCA_964589455.1. Classification (GTDB taxonomy): domain Bacteria; phylum Desulfobacterota; class Desulfovibrionia; order Desulfovibrionales; family Desulfovibrionaceae; genus CAZPTC01. The sequence goes on from CAZPTC010000059.1 coordinate 314, forward strand.
CTCGTTTTCCCTAATACTTTAGAAAAATTAGCCGACTAGATTAAAGAAGGCATACGGCAAATACAAGATGCCAAGCCTTGCCTTGGGTTACTCCTTTTATCTAAACTCTAATTGCAGGCAGACTAACATGAAAAACCTGAAAATGGCATACAAACTTGGCATTGGCTTTGGCATTGTGGTTCTCCTTAGCGCATGTATGGCTTTTATTGCCTGGAAAGAAATAAGCAGCGCAGCGGAAAAAGCCACAGTCATCGCCAAAGTATACATTCCCATCATTGACGAAGTAACCATTATGGAGCGGGAAACACTGCTGGCCACACAGGCTGTGCGCACCTATTCGTACTCAAAAAATGACGCCGATTACGAAACAGCCATGAAACACGTTGCGGCTGTGCGGGAATCGTTATCCATTATGCAAAAGCATAACAATGCGTACCCTGGTGTTGCTAACCTGCAAAAGCTTTTAGATGAGTTCCCCCCCCTTTTTGACACCTACCTTTCTTTTGCGGAAAAAACCAAAGAAGCTATACAAATTACACGCACAAGCGAAACCGGCATGGTAAAAGCTTCAGAAGATGCAACAGCAGCATTTTACGTAATGCAAAAGCTGCTCCATGACCTTTTAGTTGGCTCTTTTGACCCCTATAATTTTGATGCTGCCAATGCTACGCGCCGTATGGACTTGTTTATGGATCTGTATTCTGCAAATTTACTTTATACAGATATTCGCCGTATGTATGAAGGGGCAAGTGCAACAGCAAATCCTGCCGTTTTTTCCACGCTATATGAAAAGCTAACGCAGCTAGAAGGCCTTTTAACTAAAATTGATCAAGGCCTTGTAACCGCTGACGCCAAGCAGGCCATTAATAATGTGCGTACTGCTATTGCGGCATATAGTGAAAGCTTCCATACTATGGAGACAGCCTGGAAAAGCCAAGAAAATATAATCACTGAGCGCTTACGTGTAAGCAATGCCCTTGTAGAATTAACCACAATATTAAGCTCTGACGTGGTGCATATTACAGAAAAAAATGCCCAGGAAACCGCCACAAGTGCCGAAACCTACGCTGCAACACTTGTGGTCATAAGCTGGGTTATTTTACTTCTCAGTGTCGCCATTGCTGTGTTCCTTACCAAAGTTATCACCAAACCTTTGCATAAGGGCGTAAATTTTGCCACAACAGTGGCTGCCGGTAATTTAGATGAAATACTGGATGTGCATGCAAAAGACGAACTTGGTCACCTTGCGGATGCGCTGCGTACCATGGTCACAAGCCTTAAAACAAAAATACAAGAAGCAAACGAAAAATCTTTGCAGGCAGAAAAAATGGGACAAGAAGCTACAGTAGCCATGCAAACTGCTCAAAAAGCCCAGGCTGCTGCTGAAACAGCAAAACGCGATGGTATGTTACAAGCTGCAAGCCAGTTAGAAGAAGTTGTAGGCGTTGTCGCCACTGCAACTGATGACCTTTCTCATCGCTTGGCGCTTTCCCAGCGTGGTTCGCTTGAGCAAGCAAGCCGTGTAGCAGAAACCGCAACAGCTATGGAAGAAATGAATTCCACGGTTATAGAAGTGGCCCGTAATGCCTCTGACGCAGCATCCGTTTCTGCAAGCACACGGGAAAAGGCCGTGCATGGTGCCCAGGTTGTGCAGGAAGTGGTGCAAAGTATGCGTGAAGTGCAGCAACATTCCTTGGCACTCAAGGAAGATATGGCTCTGCTAGGAGAACACGCAAACTCCATTAATGAAATTATGGGCGTTATTTCTGACATCGCAGACCAAACCAACCTGCTGGCCTTAAACGCCGCCATTGAAGCCGCCCGCGCTGGCGAGGCTGGCCGTGGTTTTGCCGTTGTGGCAGATGAAGTGCGCAAGCTTGCAGAAAAAACCATGCAATCTACCACCAATGTGGGAAATACCATACGCGCTATCCAGCAAAGCACAGGGAAAAGTATACAACAGGTAGATTTTACTGTGCAAAATATAGAAAAAGCAACTGAGCTTGCCAATTCTTCTGGTGAAGCGCTTACGGAAATTGTACACATGGTAGATAATACAGCAGATCAGGTGCGGGCTATTGCAACGGCAAGTGAGCAGCAATCTGCCTCCAGCGAAGAAATTAACCGCTCAATTACCCAAATTAACACCATTTCTACGGAGACTGTTAACTCCATGCAAGAGGCTTCCCACGCTATGGGCCAGCTAGTCACCCAGGCACAGATAGTAGCCGGACTTATAGACAAGATGAAGAGTTCCTAACCCCCTAAGCCCTGGCCCAGCCAGGGCTTCTTATACGAAGCGCGTAATCCCCCCATACTGTTACCACGGAGGTTCTCACATGAAGTTACGCAGCAAACTATTACTGAGTTTTTCTTGTCTGCTTGTCTGCATAAGCGCCATGGCTTACTTTGGCCTTAGCTCTATACGCGAATTAGCACGCTTTAGCGCCATTACCCAAAGCCTTAGCGATGCTCTAACAAGCATTGATGAAGCCCGGTATTATCAACTTTACTACATCCATTATAATGACGTCAACCAAGTAGAAATAGTACAAAAAAGCCTTAATAAGGCAAAAGCTGATTTTGAAATTGTATATAACGCGCTTTCTATACCAGAAAACCGCGCCAGTATTACAGAGGCTCTAAAGAATTTAGAGGCTGTTCAGCAGCATTTTAATGTGTACACTGGTTTGCATGAAGAAAGTACACAAGCGTACCAAACAATTTCAAAATTAGGCTCACTTGTAAGCACAAGCAGTATAGAAGCACTGAATCTTGCTGAACAACTGCTTGCAGAAGATCCAAGCGCCATCAATATTACCCGTTACAGGGCAATTGTTAACGCAACTGATTCTTTGTACCAGGGGCGCATTGGCATTAACCGCTTTATTATTACACCAAATAAGGCCAATGCAGAATCTGCTACCCAAGACCTTGAAGCAGCACGCACGGAATACAAGGCCTCTGTGGAGCTTTTTACTGGCACCCGCTACAGCGCAGAGCTTGAGGCCCTTGCCCGGCAGATACAGGAATACGGTGCTGCCTCAGAAGATTATATGCAAAAAGCGCTTGAACGTGATGCGTACATGCAAAATATTAACAGCATTATGCCCGAACTTGCAAAACAAGCAGCCAATGTGTTTGCCAGTGTATCTAAGGTTTCCCAGGGTGTACAAAGCGATGCATACTTGAAAATGGTTGTGGCGCTTGTTATTGCCATTGTATTTGGCGTAGGTCTTTCCATTCTGCTTACCCACAATGTTATCAACACCTTAGGGCGTGACCCCTCCCAGCTTTCTGCAATAAGCAAGCGCGTTATCAGTGGGGATTATAACATAGCAGATGGCAAAACAGCCAAAGGTGTATATGCAGACCTTTTAGCCATGGTAGAAAGTTTGCGGCAAAACATTGCCCTTGCGGCAGAGGAGTCGGAAAAAGCCAAAGAGGAATCTGCCAAAGCACAGGAAGCCACCCAACTTGCCCAAAAAGCCAAGGAATATGCAGAAAATGCCAAACGTCAAGGCATGCTGGATGCAGCCGCGCAGCTTGAAGGTGTTGTGGCGGTATTAAGCTCTGCTTCCACCCAGCTATCTGCCCAGATTGAGCACTCCAAGCACGGCTCTGCGGAACAGGCCCACCTTGTTGCAGAATCTGCTACTGCTATGGACGAAATGACAGCCACAGTGATGGAAGTAGCGCACAATGCCTCCCAAGCAGCAGAAATGGCCAAACTTTCTAAAGAAAAGGCCCTGGAAGGTGCCCATGTAGTCACAGACTCCGTAACCAGCATCCAGCGTGTGCGTGAAAATTCTAATGACTTAAAAAAGGATATGCTTACACTTGTGCAGCACATCCAGTCAATAAGCGAAATTATGGGTGTTATTTCTGATATTGCAGACCAGACCAACCTGCTGGCCTTAAACGCCGCCATTGAAGCTGCACGTGCGGGCGAGGCAGGCCGTGGCTTTGCCGTTGTGGCAGACGAAGTGCGCAAACTTGCAGAAAAAACAATGGCTTCCACAACCAATGTGGGCGGCGTTATTTCCTCTATCCAGACAAGTGTGGATAAAAGCATGAAGCAGCTTGACGCCACTGTGCTCAAGGTAGAAACTTCTACAGACCACGCTGTGCGTTCTGGCAATTCCCTGCGGGAAATTGTAGACATGGCTGACAGTGCTGTTGATCAGGTACGTGCCATTGCTACGGCAAGTGAAGAGCAGTCTGCCACGGCAGAAGAAATTAACCGTGCCATTGCCCATGTAAACAGCATAACCCAAGAAACCGTGCGCGGTTTAAATGAGTCTGCAACTGCGGTGGCAGAACTTGCCAGACAGTCAGAATCCCTGATGGGGCTTATTGAACAAATGAAGCGCAGCTAAACCCTGCCCACAACCCCAAGTGGGTTCTTACAACAAAAGGGGGGCGTTAGGCCCCCTTTTGTTTATGCGCATTTTTACCCAAAATACTGGGCAATCTTGGTAAGTGCTATGGTATGCACTGGTGCTGGGTATATCCGCTGCACCAATGTGAGCGGCGAAATATAGCCCTTTTCCCAATGTATGCTTACCCAAACGCTTTCTCCGCGCACCTCAAAGTCCTGCACAAGGGGACGAATGTCCAAGGGTTTATCTTCCCCTTTCTTATTTTGTCGCTCCACAATACAGGACGGGCTTTCTTTAAAAGCCTGCCAGGCCGTCAAAGCAGGCGCAAAATCCTGCTTGACATAACGCACACTATACAGCTCTTCTAGGCAGGGGGGAAGTTTACCAGCCAAAGGCAAAAGCTCTACCCGCGTAACATCCATACCCTCCAGCATGTGCGGCGCAAGAAGTGTCTGCACCTGCTCCGGCCGCATGGGTGTACGCAATGTTATGGCAAACCATTCTGCCTCGCTTGCTACCCCGCAAGGCAAAGCCATGCCAAAAGAAAGCAAAGGCAGTGGGTGAAAACCCTGCGAGAAAGCTAAAGGTAACTGCGCCTTACGTAAAGCCCGCTCCAGCAGGCTTTGCACCTCTAATTGACTGAAAAAAGCCGCTGGCCCCACTTTTTTATGCCATACCCTGTAGCGCACTGCCTTTTGTGTAAGCGCCGCCTCTATTTCTGGCGGCCTTTTTTTCTTGGATGTAACAGGCGAGGGCGATGCCCCTGCAGAAGCAGGCAACACTATAGGCGAATTTTCCTGGTCGCGTTCTGGAAAATTCAGGGCATTTTTATACGGCCTTTCTTCCTGTAAACCTGGCCCACGCAATAAAGAAGGGCTGTTCTTCAAATCGCACGCCCCGCACGCATGGCAGGCATTATAGCGGCAATCTGTTGTTACCTTTTCCCCCAGCGCCTTTTCCCTTTCTGCCAACAAAAAGCGGCGGGAAAGCCCAGCTTCCAGATGATCCCAGGGCAGCCTTGCATCCAAGTCCCTTGGCCCAGTGTACATTTCCGGCTGTATCCCGCACTCTGCCAATGCCTCATGCCAGGGTTCCAGCGTAAAACCTTCCATCCAACTGCAAAACAGGGCGCCTTTTTTATAGGCAATTTCCACAACATCTGCCAAACGTCTGTCTGCCCGCGAAAAAATACCTTCAAGCCAGCTCATGGCAGGCTCGTGCCAATGCACAGTCAGGCCTTTATAACGCTTAAAGCTCTCCCGCACCAAACGTATACGGCGCTGCATTTCTTCCATAGAAATTTGCGGGTCCCACTGGAAAGGTGTATGCGTTTTGGGCACAAAGGGCGAAAGTGCCGCGCTTACAGCCAGTCTTGGGCCTTCCCACTTACCGTTTTCATTCTTGTATCTGGCAATATCCCGCACTTTTGCGCATAAATCCGCTATGGCCAGCAAATCTTCATCTGTTTCCGTTGGCAGGCCCACCATAAAATACAGCTTTACCTGCTGCCAGCCATGACCAGCCAATGCCTTCACATGCCGCAAAAGCTCTTCTTCTGTCACGCCTTTATTAATAACATCCCGCAGGCGCTGGCTGCCAGCCTCTGGCGCAAGTGTTGCCCCAGTATGCCGTATGCCCGCCATAGCCGCCATAATATCACCGTCTACAGAACCTACCCGTAAGGAAGGCAGCGAAAGCGCCACCTGCTCCCTTGCACACGCTTTATGCACATCCAGAAATAACGTCTTCAGCGCAGAAAAATCCCCCGCACTCAAAGACAAAAAGGAAACATCCTCATACCCTGTGCTCTGCAAAGCCTGCTCTAAAAGCGCCTTAATTTCCTCCACACTACGCTCGCGCGAAGGCCTGTTTGTCATGCCTGCCTGGCAAAACCTGCAACCCCTTGTGCAGCCCCGCGCTATCTCCAGTGTAAGCCTGTTATGCACAGCCCCAAAAGGCGCCACCTGCTTTACCGGGTACGCCGCATTCTCAAGGCTTGCCACAGCCCTGCGCCTTACCTTTTCATACCCCGCAACAAGCGGCTCTACACTGCCATCTTCCCGCATGGCAAAAAATTCCGGCACATACACACCCGCCACATGCCGCGCTGCCTGCAAAAATTTTTCCTTCTCCCAATGCTCTTCCCGCGCCTGCATCAGCAAGGGTAAAAGCTCCAGCAGCACTTCCTCTGCCTCGCCCAGCACCATAATATCCATAAAAGGCGCCAAAGGCTCCGCACACAGCGTACAACCCCCGCCTGCCACTATAAGCGGCCAGTCATTCACCGTGCCCCTTCTATCCTTTGCCCTTAGCGGTATACCCGCTAAATCCAGCATAAAAAGCACATTGGTAAAGCACAGCTCATGCGTGATGGAAAACCCAATAAAATGCGTTTGCCCAAGCGGCGTATCAGTCTCCAGCGTTGCAAGCGGCAAATTATGCTCCCTCAGCAATGTCGCCGCATCTCGGCAGGGCGTAAACACCCGCTCCGCCCCAATGCCTTCCATATCATTCAGTATAGTGTATAAAATTTTCTGCCCTAAGTACGACATGCCAATTTCATACATATCCGGAAACGCCAGCACACAGTGCAAAGCAAGCGTAGAGGGGTCTTTGTGTATGCTGCCTTCCTCTATGCCAAGATAACGGCTTGGCTTGGGCAATAACGAGAGTATTTCTTTCATGGATGTCCTACTGGAAAATTGACGGATACCGGGGGGCGATAAGCCCCCCGGGGGAGTTTGTTGACAACGTCAACAAACGACCGGCAGAGGGAATAGACGCAGCTTTGCTGCGGCGTTAAATGACCGCTTGCCGTGCCTTTCCGCCCAGCAAGCGTAGCGAGCTGGTGGGCGGCGCAAACCCAAGCGGGGTTTGCCTTAGTACTTGGTGGGCTCTCGCCCCCCAGACCCCCCAGGCAGGGGCAAGCGCCCCTGCACCGGCTATTGGGTGTTGATGTGCTTGGCATACGTTGGGAAAATATGCTGGCTGGAAAATACGCGCCCGCGCTTGCTCTTTGTCTGGCAGCACGGGTTATTTGCTACCCCTCTACCAGACAAAGAACAAGCGCGGGCGCAGTTTGCCAATTCCCGAAAAAATCTCGCAGGCTCGATTTTTTCGGGAATGGAGTTTAACTTTTTTTAATATATAGAGGATTGATTTCTATACAATCACCTATAATTAAAAAGTTTTTTTGGGAAGAAAGGGGGGTCTGGGGGGAAGGAAACCCTTTTTGTTCACAAAAAGGGTTTCCTTCCCCCCAGCGCACACCATTCTTTACAAAATTAAACCAGACGAGGCACCGGTAGAGAGGGTAAGGTTGGTGCAGGCTTCAAGGTATTTAGTTTCAATATCATCCGGCAGTTTTTTGAATTCGTAGAGGAAGTGCTCGGCAGAAATTTCGCCTGTAAATTCTGTTTCAAAGGGGTAGCCGTAGGGCAAAATGAGCATTTGCACACCTTGCTGGGTTGGCACAGTTTGCATAAGGGCTATATCGATAAGGGAATTTTTAGCAGGGTCAAATTTACCGATAATAAGTTCCCCAGTCACAATTTTGACAAGCTTCACATCAAGGGCCATATATGGAATCTCCTGGAAGGGTTAAAGTGTATGGGTATAGAAGAAAGAAGAGTAGGGATACCCACGCTTCTTGTCAAGCCGCCAAAAAGCGGGTAAATGTATGGGGATATTAGAGAGAGGGGGCTGTATGCCGCGTTTAGTGTATGAAAGCCCGGAAACGGAGCTACAAAAAAAGCTGGGGTATTCCTTTAAAAGCCAGGTATATTTGCAGGAAGCCCTGACCCACAGCTCCTTTGCGAATGAGCGGGGCCTTGCGCAAAATAATGAAAGGCTGGAATTTTTGGGCGATGCCGTGCTGGAAGTAACTATTTCCGGCGCGCTGTTTGAAAAATTCCCTGATGCGCGCGAAGGCGATTTAACGCGGATGCGCGCCAAGCTGGTAAGCGAAGGGACTTTGGCAGAAATAGCAGAAAAGCTGGGGGTAAGCCAATGCCTTATTCTTGGCAAAGGGGAAGAAAGCCAGGGGGGACGAGAACGCCCGGCCCTACTGGCAGATGCCCTGGAGGCTCTTTTTGGTGCCATATATATAGATGCCGGGTACGAGGCGGCAAAGGCCTGCCTTTTAAGGCTGTACGCAAATCTGTGGCCAGCATCGGACAAAGTGCAAAAAGGCAAGGATTTTAAAACGCATTTACAGGAAGTAACACAGGCAAAATACCGTGCGCTTCCTGTATACCTGCCACTGGCAAGCTATGGGCCAGAGCATGAAAAAACATTTGAGGTAAAGCTTGTGCTGCCAGACGGGCAAGAATTTTGCGCAAGCGGCCCAAGCATGAAAAGGGCGGAGCAAATTGCCGCCTCTATGGCTTTGGACAAATTAGGCATAGCCCGCAAAACCATAGCAGAAGCCCCCCGGAAAGAGCAGACCAAGGAAACAGGGCTACAGGAAAAACCAGAAAATACACCGGAACAAGAGAATAAAAATACCCGACTGCCTGAAGAAAAAGAGCAGCCAGCCTTGCAACCAGGGGAAGAGCTTTTAAAGAAAAAGAGAGCGACCCCTTTAATAGCCCGCGGAAAAAGTGAAGAAAAGCAAAATGCCAAAGCGGGTATACAAAAGCGGAACAGCAAGAGCAAAGGGGCTGGGCAGCAGGTAATAAAAGGGGCAAAACCCAAGGCGCGTGCGCAGGCAAAGGCGCAGAAGGCGGGCTAAGCCAACCTGATACTGGGGCAGCAAAAAGCAGCAATAAAGGTGCAAAACAGGCAGACAGGCAAGGCTTAGGGAGCGCGGGCAAACGCCGGTATACAGGGGCGAAAGCCTGGGCAGGGCCATGGTTTTTTAAGACCGGCCCGGAAGGCCAATCCCTCCGGGCCTGTGTCTTTGGTCTGCCGACCTCTATGGGAAGATGGCTTAGCCGCCTATAAGGCGCAGAGCCATCTGTGGCAGTGTGTTTGCCTGCGAAAGCATAGCTACGGCGGCTTGCGTAAGCACTTGGTTACGCACAAATTCCGTCATTTCAGTAGCTACGTCCACGTCAGAAATACGAGATTCAGACGCTTGCAGGTTTTCAGCCTGGATGGACAGGTTGGTAATAGTGTTTTCCAGGCGGTTTTGCATGGCACCAAGATGCGCGCGGATATTGTCTTTAGAGACAATAGCGGCGTTAATGGCATTAAGCGCGCGCTGTGCGCCTTGCTGGGTGGAAACGCTGTAGCCGTCAGAGCCAACTGCGGCCTGGTTGCCCACACCAAAGGAAGACGCGGTGGACGAGCCAATTTTGATGTAGTAGTAGTCTTCTGCAGAGTCGTTACCAGTACCAAAGTGGATTTTCAGTTCACCCTTGGACTTAAGCTGGCTGCCGTCGTGCGAGCCAGAAAGCGTACCATCCAAAAGTTTAATGCCGTTAAAGTCTGTGGCATTGGCGATACGGGTAATTTCTGAAGCCATTTGTTGGTATTCCGACTCAATAAGTAAACGCTGGGTAGAGTCGTAGGTACCGGTGGCGGCTTGTTCGGCAAGTTCTTTCATACGGATAAGTTTTTCGTCAATAACTTGCAAAGCGCCGTCTGCAGTTTGGATAAGGGAAATACCGTCGTTTGCGTTGCGTACCCCTTGCTGCATGGTAGCAATTTCGGCCCGCATAAGCTCGCGGATAGCAAGCCCTGCGGCGTCGTCCGCGGCTGTGCCCACGCGGAGGCCGGAAGAAAGACGTCTGGTTGAAACGGATAATCTGTTGTAGCTGTCGTTAAGGTTACGAGCAGCGTTCTGAGCCATGAGGTTGTGGTTGATGACCAAAGACATACGGGCACCCTCCTTGAGGTGTTAGTGACAACAACCTAGCAAGGCCTGTGCCAAGATAAAAAAAGTGTTTATTAACAGTATGTTTATATTCTTTATACTCTAGAGAATCTCTTGGGTGGCATCTGCGTCAAACCATTGACAATAAAAAAAGGCATTTTTTTCCTGCCAGATACACATAGTGCAAGGTAGGAAAAAAATGCCTGATGGCTTTTCAAAAAAGAAAAGACTTAGTTAAAACACATACTTTAATACAATCTGGCCACTTACACCACGCCTTTTGCCCAAAAAGCCCTGCACAGCGGCATCTAAAGAAATGCCGCTGTCCTTGGCAGGTTGCCAAACAAGACCCAGCTCTCCCATAAAAGTTGAGCCTTTAAGGGCTGGGGCAGGAACACGAAAGCCATAGGTGGTAATCTGCGGGCTGCCTGCAAACTCGTATTCCCAAGAGGCACCAAGGTACGGGGCAAGAGCTGCTTGCACAGCATAGCTAAAACGCCCACCAAGTGTAAGACGGTGCGAATTGCTGGCTTTAAAGCGGAAGGGTTCATCTAAAATAGATAATGATGCCGGGTTAATGTGGCTCCAGGCATACCTTGTGTATACATCCAGCTTTGTGCGCTCACCCATTTCCCATTCATAACC
>CAZPTC010000060.1:0-11148 GCA_964589455.1 uncultured Desulfovibrionaceae bacterium
CAGCGCACGCGAGGTCGGGCTTTGCCCGCCGAAGCGTGAGGCCGTACCCCACAGGACGTGGGGTCGTACCCCACAGGACGTGGGGTCGGCCGTCATCTGTGCTGTCAGCACAAAAGGGGTTTTACCCTCCCCCAGCGCTCTCCTGCTACCCTCCCAAAACTTTTTTAATGCCCTTAAGGGCCTGACGGGTGCGGTGTTCGTTTTCAATAAGCGCAAAGCGCACATATTCATCGCCATAGCTGCCAAAGCCAGCGCCGGGCTGTACGGCAACATGCCCTTCTGTAAGCAGGAGCTTGGAAAACTCCATAGAACCCATAGCGCGGAAAGGTTCTGGTATTCTACCCCAGCAGAACATGGTGGCTTTAGGTGGTTCAATGGGCCAGCCAATGCGGTTAAGGCCTTCGCACAGAAGATCGCGGCGTTTTTGGTAGACGGAGCAAATTTCATGCACAGGATCTTCCGGGCCATTTAAGCCAACAGTGGCGGCAATTTGTATGGGCTGGAATATACCGTAGTCCAAGTAGCTTTTAATGCGGGTAAGGGCGTGTATAAGCTGTTCATTGCCTACACCAAAGCCCACGCGCCAGCCAGCCATAGAGTATCCCTTGGTCATGGAGTAAAATTCAATACCCACATCGGCGGCCCCTTTGGCTTGCAGGAAGCTGGGGGCTTTATAGCCGTCAAAGCAAAGGTCTGCGTAGGCAAGGTCGTGTATAACCCAAATTTTGTGTTCTTTGGCAAAGTCTACAATTTTTTGGAAAAAGTCAATGGAAGCTATTTGGGTTGTGGGGTTATGGGGGTAGCTGATAATAAGCAGTTTGGGTTTTGGCCAGGTTTGGCGGGTGGCATTGAGCAGGTCTTCGAAAAAGTCGCGGCCTTCGCCAATAGGTATGCGGCGCACGTCTGCACCGCAAAGAATGGGGGCGTAAACGTGAATGGGGTAGGTGGGGTCTGGGGCAAACACAACGTCCCCTGGTTCCAGCATGGCAAGGCACAGGTGGGCAAGGCCTTCTTTAGCGCCCATGGTGGCAATAGCCTGGGTTTCGGGGTTTAAATCCACATTATAGCGGCGTTTGTACCAGTCGCAAATGGCTTTGCGCAGGTTGGGTATGCCGCGGGAAACGGAGTAGCGGTGGTTAACAGGCTTTTGGGCTGCTTCCACAAGCTTATCCACAATATGGGTAGGGGTGGGTTGGTCAGGGTTACCCATTGCCATGTCGATAATGTCAATGTCTTGTTTACGCAGGCTTTTTTTCAAATCTGTCACTACGCTGAACACATAAGGGGGCAGGCGTAGCATACGAGGAAATTCTTCCATACCGTACTCCTTTTTTCTTCTTGTATAAAAGAAAGGTGAAGGCTCTGTAAAGGGCAGGAAGCAAAGTTTGCTAAAAGATTTTTTTCACAACAAAGCGCGTTAACTGTGACCGTGGCGGATATGTTTTTAGCACGCTTCTTCCGTTTACAAGCAAAGGATTTTTGTATAGAATACAAGGAATATTTTTTCGGAGAAATGTATGCAGGAGCCTTGGCGAAGCATGACAGGCTTTGGCACGAGCAGGCTGGAGCAAAAGGCAAGCCCCTTTATCCAGGTATGGGAAGTGCGCAGTGTCAACAGCAAATATTTTGATCTGAAGTGGCGTTTGCCAAGTCAGGTACGCAGTGCGGAGTTTTTTTTAGAAAAAACTGTGCGCGCAAAAGCAGGGCGTGGGCGTATTGATATAAGCCTTAATCTGGAAAAAGTGGAAAATGCGCCAGAGCGTATGCCATCGCGTTTCCAAGTGGCAGAAGCTGCGCGTATGCTGGAAGATTTGGCAAGTTTTGCAAGTGCAAGGGGCCATGCCTATACCCCGGATTGCAACGCGCTGCTGGCCATACCTTCTCTTTGGCCTGCGCCGGATTCTGCATGGGATAGCGGGGGAGAAACAGGGGCAGAACCCTATGCAGACCTTATTCTGGGCTTACAAAAGGCCCTGGAAGATTGGGATGCCTCCCGTATGCAGGAAGCAGAGGCTCTTATTGCGGACTTGCAGGAAAGAACTGCCAGTATGCGTACATGGCTGCAAGAACTGGCCGCACGTGCGCCCTTGCTGAAGGCAGAACGTCTTTTGCAGGTACGCGACAGGCTGAACACCATGCTTGTGGCACTGGGTGGGGAGCTGGAAGAAAGCCGCTTTTTGCAGGAAGCCGTTATTTTAGCAGATAAATGGGATGTAAGCGAAGAAGTAACAAGGCTTAACGCGCATCTGGCCCGCTTTGAAGAACTTTTGGAAGGCGGCGGGCAAAATGGCCGTAAGCTGGATTTTACTTTGCAGGAATGCTTTAGAGAAATAAATACCTTTGGGAATAAGATACAGGATGCCGGGCTTTCGCGCCTTGTGGTAGATTTTAAAAATGAACTGGAAAAATGTCGCGAGCAGGTACAAAACCTGGAGTAAGCTGTGCAGGCAGAAAAACTTATCAATGTAGGCCTTGGCAACTTTGTGCTGGCAAACCGTGTGGTGGCGCTTGTAAACCCGCTTTCTTCACCCATGCGCCGCCTCAGGGAAGATGCGAAGGCAGAAGGCCGGCTTATAGACGCAACGCAGGGCCGTAAAACCCGTTCTATTTTAGTAACAGATTCCAACCATGTTATCCTTTCTTCCATTTTGCCAGAAACCATTGCCCAGCGCTTTGGTTTAAGCCCGGAAAAAAGGGATATAGAAGAACTTTAGCAAACGCAAGGGAGGTCAGCCATGACAAAAGAATGGAAAAGACGTGGGCTTCCCTTAGTGGTTTGTGCCCCTTCAGGAGCAGGAAAAACAACCCTTACAAAGCGTTTAAGGCAGGAATTCCCTTTGTCTTTTTCGCTTTCCTGCACAACGCGCCCTCCCCGTGAAGGCGAAGTAGACGGGCGCGATTACACCTTTGTGGATAAAGAAACATTTTTGCATCTGCGCGGGCAGGGGCACTTTGCAGAATGGGCAGAAGTGCATGGCAATTATTATGGCACCCCTCTCAGGCCTTTAAAAGAAAAACTGAAGGCTGGGGAAGACATGCTGTTTGATATTGATGTGCAAGGCGCTTCCCAGCTTGCCCTTACTTTGCCGCAAGCGTGCTTTGTGTTTATTTTTCCGCCTTCATTGCAGGTATTGGAAGAGCGTTTGCGCAACCGCGGTACGGAATCAGAGGAATCTATAGCCACACGTATGGAAAATGCGCGGAAGGAAATGCTGCAGGCGCATTGGTTCCAAGCCTGGATAATCAACGATGATCTGGAAAAGGCGTATGGGCAGTTAAGGGCCTTTTATTTATCTTCTACCCTGCGCCCAACCCTTATGCCTGCCCGTATAACCGAAGTTTTAGAAGGATATATACATGGTTAGCACAAAAGCAGAGCTTGTAGTTGCACTGGACTTTGATGACACTTTGGATGCGCTTAACATGGCAACATCGTTAAGAGAATACGCAACATGGGTTAAAGTAGGGCTTGAACTTTTTATTACAGAAGGCCCACGGGTTGTCCAAACACTGCATGGCATGGGCTTTAAAGTCTTTTTGGACTTAAAACTGCACGATATACCCAATACCGTGTATGGGGCTGTAAGGGCGGCAAGCCGCGCCGGGGCAGATATGCTTACCATACATGTTGCAGGCGGACAGGCCATGTGCCAGGAAGCTGTGCGCGCTAGCCATGACGCTATACAGGAAAGTGGCCGTAACCCGGAAGACCGCACCAAAATTTTTGGCGTTACCGTGCTTACAAGCCTTGCAGATGGCGAACTGCCCGGTGTTACCATACCGCTTGCAGAACATGCGCAGTCTTTGGCGCAGTCTGCCGCAAAGTGGGGCTTAGACGGGGTGGTGTGTTCCGGGCATGAGGTAATGGCCATTAAAAAAGTCGCGCCTTCTTTGCAATGCCTTACACCTGGTATCCGCTTGTCAGATAATAATGCAGATGACCAACGCCGGGTTATGACACCGGCACAGGCTGTGCAGGCAGGTTCAGATTATCTTGTGGTGGGCCGTCCTATTACCCGCGCGCATAAGCCAGAAGAAGTAGCTGCCCAGATACGCAGCAATATGGAGCAGATATGACACAAACTACCCTAGACCATGATAAAATCCGAGGGGTGTTTTCTTCCCAGGAAATACGAAAGGTGGGCACAGGTACTACCACACGCAAAACTGTGCAGAAAACATTTTGGTATGCAGAAGAAGATACTAAGGGAGACATATTTCTGCAGGCCATTAACGCCAATTTTATCCCAACAGGGAATAAGCGCAAAATAACCCGTACAGAGCTTATTGAAAAGTATTCCCCAGAGCTGGAATTTTACGTCCAGACCGTATACCCCAAAATGCGCGAAATTAATGAAGGCCTGGATCGCGCAGACAATATGCGCGAAAAAGGGGAAACCTTCAGCGCAGAATATGAGTACGACAATGTTTTGGCTGTAGACGTAGAAAACGTACGCGCCAACTTTGGTATTGGCCTTACCTATTTGCAAAGAGGGGAAAGTGACAAAGCGGAGAATATTTTTGGCCGCCTTGTTAAACTGGATGCCGCATTTGAGGCAGAGCACAAACACCTGTTTAATGAATTTGGCATTAATTTGCGTAAAAGCAAAATGCTGGATCAGGCTTTGGAATACTACCAGCGTGGGCTTGAGCTGTGCAGCGAAGATGAAAACCTGCATATTAACATTGCGCGTGTGTATCTGGAAAAAAATGATATTGAAAACTGCCTGAAGTATGTTACCTCTGCCTACAATATGGCAATCCCTAGTATAGTGGTAAAGAAGTTTTTGGAATGGCTGGAAGCCAAAAAGCTTATTACCCATGAGCAGGCAGAAGCTGTACGCGCGGGCAATGCCGCCGCGCAGGAAAAAAATACTGCGCAAGAAAATGGTTCTGCATGAAAGTATGGACATACCGGCAGCCGCCAGACCAAACCCCGCCAGACTTTACAGCATGGGGGGAAAAGCTGGGTATTTCCCCAAAAACAGTGGAGATTCTTTGGCTACGCGGCTATACTGACCTAGACAGCATGGACTTTTTTTTAGAGCCGCGCCTTGCGCACCTTGTGCAGCCAGAAGAGTGGCCGGGGGTGGAAGAAGCTGCCCATAGTATTGTAGATGCTTACCAGAAAAAAGAACGTGTTGTTATATGGGGCGATTATGATGTAGATGGCGTGACAAGCGCCGTACTGCTGCAAGACCTTTTACTCTTCCACGGCATGGATGTTTTTGTACATTTGCCAGACCGCCTTTTAGAAGGGTATGGCCTGAACACCCAAGAAATACAGGTTGTGGCAGAGCAGGGCGCCAAACTGCTTATCACTGTGGATTGTGGCATTTCAGACGTGGAAGAAGTGGCTTTTGCCAAAAGCCTTGGTATGCGGGTTATTGTTACTGACCACCACGTCCCGCCTGCTGTTTTACCCAAGGCAGATGTCTTGTGTAACCCGCACTTTTCTTCTTACCTTAGCCCTTCCTTAGCTGGGGTTGGGGTCATTTTTTTTCTTGCTGGCCGTGTTAACGCGCTGCTTGCCCCGCTTACAGGCAAAAAACAGGACATGAAGGCCTTTCTTGACTTGGTGGCTCTTGGCACATTGGCAGATATGGCCAAGCTTGAAGGGCAAAATCGTATTTTGGTCAAGCATGGTTTAAAGCGCATAGAAAAGCCGGAACGCCCTGGTATTATAGAACTGAAAGTTGTAAGTGGTTTTTCCCCTTATGCAGGCCTTGGGGCAGGGCAGGTGGTGTTTAGTCTTGCGCCTCGCCTTAATGCCGCTGGGCGCGTTGCAAGCGCTAAAGATGCCTTTAACCTGCTTGCCAGCACTGACCATGCAAATGCAGCGCAATACGCGCAAATTCTGAATGAGCATAATAAAGCACGCAGGCAGGAAGAAGATAAAACATTGGAAGAAGCCCTGCTACAGGCGGAGAAATATAAAGATGATCCCTGTTTTGTGCTGTATGCCCCTCATTGGAATCAAGGGGTTATAGGTATTGTGGCTTCCCGCGTGATAGAAAAATACCACAAACCCACCCTTATTCTTTGTGCAGATGGGGAAACCTGCAAAGGTTCTGGCAGGTCTGTGGCTGGCTTTGATTTGCATAATGCCCTTTGCCTGTGTGAGCAGCATTTGCTCTCTTTTGGGGGGCATACTATGGCAGCAGGCGTGCGTGTGCTGGAAGAGCGTATACCCGCCCTCAGGCAGGCCTTTGCAGAAACTGTGCAGCAGAGCATTGGGCAAGATGGCGTGGAAGAAAGCATTCACATAGATGCAGATGTAGATTTTGCCCTTGCTTCCCAAACCAGCTTTTTGCAGGAATTGGAGCTTATGCAGCCTTTTGGCATTGGCAACCCGGAACCTGTGTTTGCTTCCCCCCCCTTATTGGTGAAGCGTCGCCGTGTTTTTGGCCCCCAGAAAAATCATGTGGATTTGGAGTTGTATGACACCACAAGCGGTATTTCTTTACATGCCAAAGCCTGGAGGCAGGAAGAACTTTTCCCTTCTTCTCTGGAAGGCAAAACTGTACGCATTGCCTATTCCCCTTCTATAGACAGGTATAATGGCATAGCCAGTGTGGATGTGAAAATTAAAGATTTAGAGCATTTTTGTTAATCAACGCGAAATGCTCTGGCGGCTGCGGGAGCAGACGCCCGCTGCGAGGAATAGGCGAAATTTATTCTCGCCGTTACGACGAAGCAAGCGTGTCTTTTGAAAATTATCGCAACTTGTTGCGATAATTTTTGGATATGCTAGTAAAAGTTTAATGTTTCTTTATTGCATAAAAAAAATGGGTTGCATCACTCTGCGTGGTGCAACCCATTTTTTATCGTCTTATTTATTATCTGCCAGATGCAACCTTATTTTTTCTTGGCTGCTTTCTTTTCTGTTTTTGCCACTTTTTTCTCTGTTTTTGTGGCTTTAGCAGGCTGTGCAGGGGCATTATGGCCCATTGAGCCGCCTGTATCTTCAGCGGGTTTCAGCTCTATAAGTTCATATTCCAAAGAACCCATGCCAATTTTTGCCCCGTAGGCAAGCTGGATCATGCCCTTTGTATTTGTCCAGCGGGCGCTGAACTTATCTACACCGCGCAAATGCGGGTCATGGTTTTTGCAGCAGTCTTTGTGGTCTACATGGCTTGTGTCTTTTTCATCCCCGTGGCAGCAAGAGGGGCGTTCCGGGTCAATGCTGTAAGAGGCTGTTACAAGGTCATGGCAGGCTTTATCTAAGGCAACAGGGTCTGTAGAGGCCAGTATGCCAAGGTCTGGCACAAGGGGGCTGTCACTCCAGGGGGCGCAGTCGCAGTCTGGTGTGACATTCAGCAAGAAGTTGATATACACAACCTTGCCCTCTTTATTTTTCACTGCGCCATAGGCGTATTCTGTAATGCGCTCCATAAAGCCTTCCATATCTTCTTTGGGGCTTATGGCTTTGTTTTGGCATACGGTTATGCACTCAAAACAACCAATACACGCATCTACCTGTATTTTTGCTTTCTTTTCGCCTTTGTCATTCTTGGTGATTTTTAAGGCTTTTTCCGGGCATACTTTTACGCACTCTGCGCAACCAATGCATTTTTCCTGGTCAATCAGCACGTTAAAGCCATGCTGGTCTTTTTTGCCTTCTACAGACCCGCAACCCATAGCCAGGTTTTTAATGGCACCGCCAAAACCAGCCATCTGGTGCCCCTTAAAGTGGGAAAGCACCAACATAGCAGGCGCTTCTGCAATGGCACGGGCAATATGCACCTTCTTAAAGTGCTTTAAGTTAACGGGAATATCTTCTTCATCTTTCCCATAAATACCATCTGCAATAACAACAGGGGCGTCTACCACTGAAGGCACAAAACCGTGAGAATACGCAGTGTGCAGGTGGTCTACGGCATTATGGCGCATACCGGAATACAGGGTATTGGTATCTGTAAGAAAGGGTTTGCCCCCAAGGGCTTTAATTTTATCCACAACTTGACGCACAAAGGTGGGGTTGAGGACTGTATCATTCCCGGCTTCACCAAAGTGAAGCTTAACGGCCGTAAGCTGGTCTTTTTTAATAATGTCCGCAAGGCCCACAGCATCACACAAGCGCTGGATTTTAGAAAGCTTGTTTTCTGTGTGGGAACGGGTGCGCACATTGGCGAAATACACTTTAGATGACATACGTTCTCCTAAAGGAAAATTCTGGGTGATTGTATTTAAGGCAACTTGCAAAACATTATGCTATTTCCCCATAATTGCCAAGTTTTTTTTCCCTTATGTACATTATGCTTATTAGCTTTGTAGTTTGTGCAACCATGCCTTCCAGTAAGGATTTTTTAAAGCAAAAATCCGCACGTATTTTCCCGTGCAAAATTAACCTATGTTACTGACCAGCCTTTACAAAAATAGTATTACGCGATAGTGTTCTTAAGCCGCATTGAATGGCGGAAAGAAACTACAAATGAATGGTAGAGAGGAAAACCTTGAGTAACGAAGACAACAAAGTCATTTATTCCATGATGCGTGTGACCAAACGCCATGGTCAGCGCGAAGTGTTAAAAGATATTTCTCTGTCGTATTTTTATGGCGCAAAAATTGGTGTTCTGGGCCTTAATGGCTCTGGTAAATCTTCCCTGTTAAAAATTCTTGCAGGTGTAGATACGTCTTTTGATGGGCAAACCGTTGTGGCCCCCGGCTATACCATTGGCTACCTGCCCCAGGAACCCCTTGTGGATGAAACCCGCACTGTGCGTGCTGTGGTAGAAGAAGGCGTGCAGGAACAGGTAGACCTTGTTAACGAATTTAACGAAATAAATGCCAAGTTTGCCGAGGAAATGACCCCGGACGAAATGGATGCCCTTATTAATCGCCAGGCCGCCGTGCAAGAAAAAATGGACGCCCTTGGTGCCTGGGATTTGGATTCTAAGCTGGAAATGGCTATGGATGCCTTGCGTTGCCCACCGGCAGATACCCCTGTATCTGTTATTTCTGGTGGTGAAAAACGCCGTGTGGCCCTTTGCCGCCTTTTACTGCAAGCGCCAGATATTCTGCTTTTGGACGAACCCACCAACCACTTGGATGCGGAATCTGTTGCATGGTTAGAGCGCTTTTTGCAGCAATACCCCGGCACCGTTATCGCCGTTACCCACGACCGCTACTTCTTAGATAATGTAGCTGGCTGGATATTGGAACTAGACCGTGGCCGCGGCATACCCTGGAAAGGCAACTATTCCTCCTGGCTGGAACAAAAAGATGCCCGCCTGAAGCAGGAAGAAAAGGCAGATGCAGAGCGCCAGAAAACACTTTCCCGCGAATTAGAATGGATACGCATGTCCCCCAAGGGCCGCCATGCAAAAGGCAAGGCCCGTATTAACGCGTATGAAGCCATGCTTAGCCATGAAAGCGAACGCCTTGCCGATGACCTTGAAATTTACATCCCACCTGGCCCCCGTCTTGGCAAAACAGTTATTGAAGCACACGGCATGTCAAAAGCTATGGGCGATAAACTGCTTATGGAAAATGTGGAGTTTATCCTTCCCGCGGGCTCTATTGTTGGTATTATTGGCCCCAACGGTGCAGGCAAAACCACACTTTTTAATATGATAGCCGGCCTGGAAAAGCCAGACAGTGGCGAATTGAAAGTGGGGGAAACCGTTAAGCTTGCTTATGTTGACCAAGGCCGGGAATCCCTTACACCGGGCAAAACCGTGTACGAAATTCTCAGCGAAGGCAATGACAATGTGCGCCTTGGCAATAAGGAAATGAATGCCCGCGCCTATTGTGGCCGCTTTAACTTTATTGGCCAGGACCAACAAAAGAAAGTAGAGCTGCTTTCCGGTGGAGAACGTAACCGCCTGCACCTTGCGCGTATGCTTAAATCTGGCGCAAATGTCCTGTTACTTGACGAACCCACCAATGACCTGGACGTTAACACCATGCGCGCTTTGGAAGATGGGCTGGAAAACTTTGCCGGTTCTGTTCTGGTTGTCAGCCACGACCGCTGGTTTTTAGACCGCATTGCCACCCACATGCTTGCTTTTGAAGACGAAGGACAAGTTACCTTCTTTGACGGCAATTATTCAGAATACGAAGAAGACCGCAAAAAACGCCTTGGCAAAGACGCGGATACCCCGCACAGAGCAAAGTACCGCAAGCTTACCCGCTAATACTACTATTCCATTGTATACATTACATTATTCAAGGGGGTTTTATGTCTAAAGAAATGTATCGCCTTGTTACCCGCAGTGACTTTGATGGTGTGGTGTGCGCCACACTTCTCAAAGAAATGAACCTGATTGACGAAATCAAGTTTGTGCACCCCAAGGACATGCAAGATGGTAAAATTGACATCACCGGGCACGATATTACCACCAACCTGCCGTATACCCCGGCTGCGCACCTGGTGTTTGACCACCACCATTCCGAAGCCCTGCGCGAAGGCGAAATGTTCCCCAACTATGTGCTTTCTCCAGAGGCCCCCTCTACAGCACGTGTTGTCTACGAACACTTTGGCGGCGCCCTTACCTTCCCTGAACATTTTGAAGAGCTTGTGCTTGCCTGCGATAAGGCAGACTCTGCCCAGTTTACCATAGACGAAGTATTGCGCCCCACAGGCTGGGTTCTTTTTAACTTTCTTATGGACCCCCGTACAGGCCTTGGCCGCTTCCGCGACTTCACCAAAAGCAACTACGACCTTATGATGATGCTTATTGACTACTGCAAAGACCATAAGGTGGAAGAAATTTTGGAATTGCCAGATATACAGGAACGTGTAGAACTTTACAATGCCCACGCCAAAAATGCCCGCGAGCAAATTGCACGCTGCACTACCGCGTGTGGCCCCAAGAAAAATGTCCTTGTGTTAGACCTGCGCAATGAAGAAACCATTTGGCCCACCAACCGCTTTATGGTGTATGCCCTGTTCCCCTCTGCGGAAATTTCCATACACGTTATGTGGGGGCTAAAACAGCAAAACACCGTTTTTGCTGTGGGCAAGTCCATTATTAACCGTAATAGCACAAAAGATATTGGCGAAATCATGCTGCGTTACGGCGGCGGCGGCCACGAAGCTGCCGGCACTTGCCAGGTGCCTAACGAAGATTCCGAAAAACTGCTGCAAGAAGTGATAAACCTTTTGGTGTAAATGGGTGAAGCGCTGGGGGAGGGGAAAACCCC
>CAZPTC010000061.1:0-11121 GCA_964589455.1 uncultured Desulfovibrionaceae bacterium
AAAGCCGCGCAGCGCGAGCGAGGTCGGGCTTTGCCCGCCGAAGCGAGAGCGAGTGCCGCACAGGACGTGCGGCCGAGCGTCATCTGTGCAATCGTTTTCCCCTCCCCCAGCACACAACCCTTTAACCCGTAGAGAAGGAGGATCCGTGGGAAGCAGGGGCTGTCCCTTGTTTCCCACGGAGTCTCCTTCGCCCAAAAGAGGCCATTATGGACTTATTAAAAGGACACCGTGTTACCGCCACAGCGGACGGTAAAGAGTACATTTTTGAAACAGGCAAAATAGCCCGCCAGGCCAATGGCGCAAGCTGGGTACAGTGCAATGGCACCGTTGTGCTTGTCACCGTTTGCGAGCAGCCCCTTGAAAACCCCAAAGACTTCTTCCCCCTCACCGTTGAGTACACAGAAAAAATGTACGCAGCAGGCCGTATTCCTGGCAACTTTTTCCGCCGCGAAATTGGCCGCCCAAGTGATAATGAAACCCTTGTTTCCCGCCTTGTAGACCGCCCCATCCGCCCGCTTTTCCCCAAAGGTTACGGCAATGAAGTGCAAGTATTAGCCACCGTGCTTTCCGCAGATGCAGACAATACGCCAGATACCCTGTGCATTTCCGCCGCATCTTCCGCCCTTTGCCTTTCCTCCATCCCCTTTGACGGCCCCATTGCCGGTGGCCGCCTGGGCCTTGTAGACGGCCGCTTTATCCTTAACCCCACCCGCAAAGAGCAGGAACGCAGCCAGATAAACCTTGTGTTCGCCGCCTCCCGCGATGCCGTTGTTATGGTAGAAGGCGAAGCCGAATTTGTAGAAGAATCCAAAATTATGGAAGCCCTGGACTGGGGCCATAAAGCCATCCAGCCACTTATTGAAGCCCAGGCCAAACTGGCAGAAATTGCCGGCAAGGAAAAGTCCGTCTTTGTTCCTAAAGAAGAAGACACCGCCCTTGTGGCCCTTGTGGAAAAACTGGCTTTGGAAGCTGGCCTGGATGCCGCCCTGCGCGTGCCAGATAAAATGGCCCGCAAAGACGCCCGCAAGATTGTAAAAACCAAAGTGAAAGAAGCCCTTGCCGCCATGCCCGAATACGCAGATGGCCTGCCAGACTTTTCTGACATTATGGATAAGCTGGACAAAAAGCTTGTGCGCCAGCGTATTCTTAAAGAAGGCACCCGCATTGACAACCGCGACGTCAAAACCGTGCGCCCCATTGAAATTGAAACCAGCGTTCTGCCCCGCGCCCACGGTTCCGTGTTTTTTGCCCGTGGTGAAACCAAAAACCTAGCTGTTACCACCCTTGGCAGCAGCACAGACGAACAGCGCGTAGACTCCCTTGTGGGCGACGAAACCAAACGCTTTATGCTGCACTACAACTTCCCCCCATTCTCTGTGGGCGAAGTGAAAAACCCCAAAGTCTCCCGCCGCGAAATAGGCCACGGTGCCCTTGCAGAACGCGCACTTGCCCCCATTATCCCCAGCGCAGAACAATTCCCCTACACCATCCGCGTGGTTTCGGAAACATTAGAATCCAACGGCTCCTCCTCTATGGCTGCCGTATGCGGCGGCTGCCTCTCCCTTATGGACGCAGGCGTGCCCATTAAAGCCCCTGTGGCTGGCGTGGCCATGGGCCTTATTAAAGAAGGGGACGAATATATTGTCCTTACCGACATCTTGGGCGACGAAGACGCCCTTGGCGATATGGACTTTAAGATTGCCGGCACCGCTGAAGGCGTTACAGCCGTCCAAATGGACATAAAAATCCACGGCCTGCCTACAGAAGTTATGGCGCGCGCCATGCAACAGGCTAAAGAAGCCCGCCTGCATATACTCGGCGAAATGGCCAAAGCCATTGCCGGCCCCCGTGGCAGCCTTTCTCCCTTTGCCCCCCAGTTTGAAGAAGTGTGGGTAAACCCGGAAGTTATCCGCCTTATCATTGGCCCCGGTGGCAAGAATATTAAATCTATCACAGCCGCCACCGGCGCATCTGTTGATATTGACGACTCTGGCCGTATAGTCATCTTCGCCCCCACCAAAGAATCTATGGACCAGGCCAAAGAAATGGTCATGTACCACGACCAGCGCGCCGAACTTGGCAAAAACTACAACGCCAAAGTACGCCGTATTCTGGAAATTGGCGCCATTGTGGAAATTTTGCCCAACTTGGAAGCCCTTGTCCATATCTCCCAGCTTGATACAAACCGTGTGGAAAAAACCGAAGATATCGCCCGCCTTGGCGAAGATATGATGGTCAAAGTCATCGAAGTGAATGGCGACCGCGTGCGCGCCAGCCGCAAAGCCGTACTGCTTGAAGCACAAGGCATTGAGTGGAACCCGGAAGATACCGCCCGCCCGCCCCGTGAACCCCGCAGCGGCGACCGTAATGACCGTGGCGACAGACGCGATAGAGGTGACCGCGGTGGCGACAGACGCCCACCCCGTAGAAGTTAGAGCGTGTTGGGGGAAGGGGCGAACCCCCTCCCTTTTCCCAAAAAAACTTTTCATTATTCCTTAATAAAAGCAACAAGCCTTCAAGAAACTGAAGGCTTGTTGCTTTTTGCGGAATATGCTAAAAGGTAACTCACCTGCTACCCCATTATTTGCCCCAAAAAGGAACCATTATGCGGCGCTTACTTATTATAATGTGTATGCTTTTAGCCCCTGCATCTGCCCTGGCAAACCCAGATGGCTTTAATTTTGTAAACGAACTGGGCGTGCCTGTGCTTGGCATAGCCACCAGCCACGCCAATAGCGCAGCTTGGGGCCCCAATGCCCTGCCCACCCCCCCCTTAGCTTCCGGCAGCAGCGTAGACGTCAGTATGGACACAACAACCAACACCTTTTGGGACTTGCGTATCGCCATACCCAATGGGGATAACCTTTACTACGGCCCCTATAACCTGAATAAGGTATCAGAAATTATAGTGAAAAGTGACGGCTCTGCTCTTGTAAAATAAAAGGGAAGGGAGTGTACTCTTACGCTACTCGACCGGAGTAAAAAGTGAAGCGTGACAAAGCTGGGGAGCAAAAGACCCCATGTATACGCTCACCTAAAGTTTTTGCAGGCTTTGCCAGATTTTCCGCCCCCTCTTGGGGCCAATACCCGGCACAGCGCCAATAGCTTCCGGCGTAGCACTTTTCATGGCTTCCAAAGAATCAAAGCTATCCCAAAGCAAGCGGGCTGTGTGCTCACCCACACCTTCTAAACGGGTCAGCTCCGCGCTTAAAGCCCGCTTTGTGCGCGCTGCCCTGTGGCGGCCTATGGAAAAGTCGTGGGCTGCATCCCGCACCCGCTGCAAATAGAGCAATTCCGCACTGCCTTCCCGTATAGCTAATGGATTAGAACGACCCGGCACAAAAATTCTGTCTGCAATATTCCCCGCACGCCTGTCCGCCTTGCCACCTTCATCCCGCGCTTTTGTAATAGCCGCCAAAGAAAAGGGACGGGAAACCGCTGGCGTAACATCTTCATCTGTATTCTGCTCTGCCATATCCACTTCAGCCGTACTATGCTCCGGCATATCCAGTTCTGGCATACTCTGGTCTGGTGTATTCTGCATGGACAAGGCTTGTGTTAAATCTGCATCTGCCAGCACATCTGCTTTTCTATCCGCGTCAATATCTGCCTGCACATACATTTTATGCTGACCCCATGCTTGAAAAAGGCCAATATGCACGTCTTCAGGTTTCGGGCTGTCGGGTATTACACCAGCTTCAGGCAAAATATCCGGCTGTATATTGCTTTTATGCGCGGCCTGCACAGCAAGGGCGTTTTCCGGCAGGGCATCCACAAAGGCAATGCCAAAATGCTGCTGGAAAACTTTTTCCACAGCCGCCAGTTGCCCTTTGCCCCCGTCAATAAGAAAAAGGTCTGGCCAGGGCGCGCCATGTTCAATGCGTCGCACTGCCCACTTGCTAAGAGCGGCGTAGTCGTCCCCGTCTGCCCCATCAATATTCCACACGCGGTAATCTTCTTTTAAAGGCTTGCCCTCTTCAAACACCACCACGCCCACCTTGGTATCCTGCCCGCCTGTGTGGGAAACGTCTACACACTCAATGCGGTTAACAGGCTCCTTCAGGCGCAGCACAAGGGCCAAACGCTCTGCAAGCGGCTTTTCCACCTTAGTGCGCGCATTTTCTATGGCATTTTCTTTTGCCATATCTACAAGTGAACGCTCTTCTGCATTGCGTGGGCAGCGTATGCTCACCGCGCCACCGCGTATATCCGCAAGCAAGGTTTGCAAAGCCTCTGTGGGGTTTTCCTCTGCAATGTTTTCTTCATCATGACGCGCTACGGCTCCAGCTTCTGTGCCAGTTTCTGTACCTGCTCCTTCAGTGGCCTGCTCGTCAGTGTGTATAGCCGCTTCTGCGCGGGCTTCCGTATAGTTTTCCGGCTCTGCATCCCCACCTTGCGGCAACCAGGGCAAAATAATATGCGGCGGGATAAAGCTAAGGGGGCCATAAAACTGGGGGATAAAGCTCAATAGCAGCTCGTCCGCGTCTTCCAGACTAAGACCCGGCCAAAAATACGCCCGCTTGTCCAGCAAGACACCCTGCCGCACAAACAAAAGCCCCAAAGCAAGACCATCTGGCCTTGTGGCAAGCCCAAAAACATCTTTATCGGTTAAGTCTTGGGAAACAACCCCTTGCTTTTCAATAGTCTTTTCTACGGCTGTTATTTGATCACGGTAGGAAGCGGCTTTTTCAAATTCTAACGCCTCTGCTGCCTGCTCCATGTGTTCCCGCAGAATATCCAGCAATTCGCGCGATTTTCCCGCTAAAAGTAAAGCCACCTTATGTAAAATGGCCTCGTATTCCTCCTGCGGTACATCCCCAGAACAAGGCGCCAGACAAAGGCCCAAATGGTGGTATAAACAGGGGCGCACCCTGTTTCTAAAGGCGCTGTCTGCACAACGCCTGAGCGGAAAAATTTTGTGTATGCTCTTCCACGCTTCCCGTGCTGCATACCCAGAGGTGAATGGCCCAAAATACCGCGCATTTTCTTTTTTGGCCTTGCCCTGCGCATCCAGTTTTCTGGCTTTGCGCGTTATTTCCAGCCTGGGGAATGGGTGCTTGTTCGATATTCTGAATAATATATACTGCTTATCATCCCGCAGCACAATATTGTAGCGCGGCCTGTATTTTTTAATAAGGCTTGCTTCTAAGAGCAGTGCCTCTTTTTCCGTGCCTGTGCTTATGGTTTCAAGGCTTACAACGCGCTTCATAAGCGCCGCCGTTTTTGCCGTTAATTGGTCATCTGACCTGAAGTACGACAAAAGCCTGTTACGCAATACCCGCGCCTTGCCTACATACAAAATGCGGCCTTGCGCATCTTTATATATATATATCCCGGGTGTTGTGGGCAAAGATTGCGGGTTTGGGCGTTCCATTTTACTCTAAAGGTCTCCACCTTGTTCTGCGCTCCAGCCAGTGCGCAAAACCTGCGATAGCGTATGAGAGGCACAAGTATATCGCGGCTGTGAGTATCCACAACTCAAATGTCATGCGTGTGACTGCCATAATTTCCATACTCTGGAATGTCAGTTCTGGCAAGGAAATGAGCGACGCAAGCGCCGTATCCTTAAACGTGGATATTGTCTGCCCTGCCAGTGGCGGCACCATAAAACGCCATGCCTGTGGCCCTATAACATACCGCAACTGCTGAAATTTACGCATACCCTGCGAAGCGCTTGCGTCCCACTGCGCTTTGGGCACACTCTCTATGCCTGCCCGCACAATTTCCGCTATATACGCCCCCTCATACAGGCCCAAAGTCAGCACCGCAGCCAGCATTCTGTCTACCTGCCCAGGCTGCGCAAATAAATACGCAAAAGCCGTTTGCACCCCTTGCGGCAATGTATACACATACGCCTCTACCTTCAGTATCGGCTCTGTAAAAA
Organism: uncultured Desulfovibrionaceae bacterium; assembly: GCA_964589455.1. GTDB lineage: Bacteria > Desulfobacterota > Desulfovibrionia > Desulfovibrionales > Desulfovibrionaceae > CAZPTC01. Next base: position 5,885 of record CAZPTC010000061.1, read on the forward strand.
AAGACCCCGCAAAAAAATACACCAAAAATAACAGCACCAAGGGCGGCGTGTTCCTTAGCACATTCACATACACCTGCGCAGGCAAACTGGCAAAACCCCGCACATGCGCAGACAATGCCCCTACTATGCCACCCGTTATAAGCGCCACCAACATGGCCCACACACCAAGCCGTATGCATGTAAGCAGCCCCTTAAGCAGCAAACCCGGCGACAAATCCCCCGCTTTATCCTTGTACACCAAGTATGGCCACAAAGCTTCCCAGTCCCACGTATGCCCACTTACCTGCATGGCACGCACACAAAACCACACAGCAAATGCCACAAAACCTACAAGCAACACAATGTCAAACACATTCGCGTGCTTAAAGCTTCTGGCCGGACTGGTTCCCGGTATATAGGGCGCTGTACGTTGTTTCATAAAAGAGTGATCAGGACAAATATTGAGGTTAGAGGGAGGGGAAAGAGAAGAGAAAAAACTTTTCAAATCCAATTATTCCGTGAGGGTGACGGCGCAGGCAGCTTGCGCAGCAAGCGACAAGGCGCCATCCTCACGGCAATAAGGGGGTTTGGGGGGGGCCAAGCGGGCGTAGCCTGCATTATGGAAAGTCACCCCCAAAATCTCTCCACAATATCCGTCCCCCTCTTACATATCTTTTTCCCAAGAATTGTTCTTAAACCAGTAGTCGCGGCGGTCTTGCAACCAGCCTTCTGCTTCCACCTGGCGGATCCAGTTATCGAACACATTCAGGGTATCAATATCGCCCTTTGGCACGGCGAAGGAGACAGGCTGCTGGTAGATGCTGATAGTAAAGGGTTGGATAAGTTTATCGGAGTTTTTAAGAGTTTCGAAGGCAGGCAGGGGAGCGCCGGAAATAAAGGCTACAGCGCGGCCGGAGAGCACTTCCTGCACTGCCGGTGCTTCGTCATTAAAAAGGCGGTGTGTGGCATTAGGCAGCAGTTTTTTGGCGGCAATGGAGGCTGTGCTGCCAGTACGGGAGGCAATAACCATTTCTGGCTTATTGAGGTCTTCAAGGGTTTTGATGTTGGCGCCATTTTCTTTATGTACGGCAATGTCAATAACTTGGGTATCATAGGGCACGGTGAAGTTGACTTGCAGGGAGCGTTCAGTGGTCACACTCATGCCGCCGATGATAACATCAAACTTGCCGGAAAGCAGGGCGGGGATAATACCGTCCCAGCGGGTGGGGACAAGTTGAAGTTTCACGCCAAGGTCATTGGCAAGGCGGGTGGCAACGTCAATTTCAAAGCCAATAAAATTGCCGGCTTTATCTTGCATGGCCCAGGGCACAAAGGAAGAAAAGCCAACGCGCAGAACGCCGCGCTCAAGTACGCCGTCTATAACAGACTTTTCTGCGGCACAAGAGGGGGAAGGGGCAATGGCAACTGTAAGTGCCAAGGCAATGGAGCTAAGGACAGCAAGAATTTTTTTCATAGCAATCTCCGCGTTAAAAGTTATTTTCTATAAGGTTTTCTGGCTAAAAAGTGGGCTGGAATGGCAATAGCCAGAGTAAGGCAAAGGTAAAGGGCGGCAACTAAAAGCCATGCTTCAAAGCTGAGGAAGGTTTCCGCCACAATTTCCTGGGCGCGCATGGTAAGGTCTGCCACGGCAATGGCGCTGACAAGGGAGGTATCTTTAATAAGGGAAACCACCTGGCTTATAAAGGGGGCGGCAACGTGGCGGGCAGCCTGTGGCAGAATAACATGCCGCAGGGTAAGGGGCATATCCATGCCAAGGCTGTAGGAAGCTTCCCATTGGGAACGTGGCAGGGCAAGAATACCTGCACGAAAAATTTCGGACATATAGGCCCCTTCAAAGGCGGCAAGGGAGAATGTGGCGGTAATGAAGGGGTTCCAGCCAAATACAGGGGCTGCAATAAAGTACAGCAAAAAAAGCTGCATAAGCAGGGGGGTATTGCGCAGGGCAGCTAAAATACCACTGGCGATGATGCGGGCAGAAGGGGAGGCAGAAAGCCGGCACCCCGCCAGCAAAAGACCAATGGGTATAGCAAGGAAAAGGCTGTAAAGGGTAAGCTCAAGGGTAATAAACAGGCCGCGCAAAAGGGGGCCAACGGTAAACACATTGTCTTGCCAAGTGCCTACAAAGCGCCATACTCTGTACCATTGCCAGCGGTAGCCTGTGGCTGCGCTGTCAAAAATGGCCCATGCAACAAGTACCATAAGGGCAAGCAGAAAAACAGGCTGCCAGGTACGGGCAAACCATGCCGCAACGCGAGCAAGAAAAGAAGCCCTTGGGGCATGCTCTTCCAGGGTGGGAAAAGCAGAGGTATTGGGCGTATTTTCCATCTGCGGGGTGGGTGCAGCCGTTGGTTTCACGCGCATTCCTGCTTGGTTTGGGGAATAAGTTTACGGGAATTTTCTTCCAGGCGAAAAAGTATACCCATAGCGGTCTTTTTTTCTTCCTCAGAAAAACCGTCCCAGAGGGTATTATTCATAGAATCGGAAATTTGTTTAAACACGGGGCCAAAGGAGTTGCCTTTATCAGTAAGGGAAATATACCGCACGCGGGAATCGCCTTCGTCTGTCTCACGGCAGATAAAGCCTTCCTGCTCCAGCTTTTGGGCAAGCACAGTAAGGGTGCTTTTGCAGCGGCCAATTTTTTGCGCAATCTGGTACATAGAAAGTTTTTTTTCCGCATACAGCGCAGCCATAATATGCCCGTGGGAAGAAACAAGGCCACCAGCCCCGGCATTATCCAGGGAATCGCGTAAAAATTCTTCTGCATTCTGGCGTATTTTAGAAATAACATTCAGCGCAAATGAAGGGTCTTGGGTCATGGGATACATAGGCAATGCTTTGGTAAAATAGTTAGATGTCGAACAATAAAAAGAAGATACAATTTATGTAAGCAGTGTAACCCGGGGAGCATGCCCTGTCAAGCCCTATTAAGCCCAGCTAATGCAGACTTTGCCATGCAGAAAGAGTAAAGCAGGGCAAAACAGGCTTGGCAAATATACTGGGCAGGCGATTAAGCAAAGGCATTTTTTTCGCTTGAAGGGGGCGTAGGTTTGGGGTATAAGATTTTTGTGAGTGGGGGCACGCTTCCCGCGTTTTCCCCAGGCCTTTTATTTATCCCATTATTGGGGAGGATATATGCAAGCTCCTGAGCAGAATCTCGCCTTTAATCTTGTCCGCGTTACTGAAAGTGCGGCCCTTTCATCCGCCCGCTGGCTTGGCCGCGGGGATAAGGAATCTGGCGACCAAGCCGCTGTAGACGCCATGCGCCTTTCATTCCAGTCACTCAGCATCCAGGGTACAATTATTATTGGCGAAGGCGAAAAGGACAATGCCCCCATGCTTGCCAATGGCGAAAGCGTGGGCAATGGCAATGGCCCTGCTGTTGACGTTGCCATTGACCCCGTGGAAGGCACCCGCCTTTTAGCTTTTGGCAGACCCAATGCCATTTCTGTTATTGGCGCATGTGCCAAGGGTTGCATGTACAACCCCGGCCCCAGCTACTACATGCAAAAACTTGTGGTAGGGCACGAAGCCCGCAATGTTGTAGACATTGACGCCCCCGTGGAAGATAACCTGAAAAAAATTGCCAAAGCCATTGGTAAAGATATAAATGACCTTGTGGTCTTTGTGCTGGATAAACCCCGCCACGAAAGACTTATACAGGAAATTCGCGCAACAGGTGCCCGCATTCAACTGCATACTGATGGCGACGTGGCCGGTGCCCTTATGGTGGCAGACCCCCGCACAGACGTAGACGTGATGATGGGCACAGGTGGCACCCCAGAAGGTGTTATTGCCGCGTGTGCCATTAAAGGCGTGGGCGGGCAAATTCTGGGCCGTCTGGAACCACAGTCCTACCTTGAAAAAGAAGCCATTGAACGCGCTGGCGTGGATATTCGGGAAATTCTTTCTGTAGAATCTATGATCCGCACAGACGAAGCCTTTTTTGCCGCAACCGGCATTTCCGGGGGCGACTTCCTGCGCGGCGTGCAATACACAGGTACAGGGGCCATTACCCATTCCCTTGTTATACGCGCCAAAACAGGTACCCTGCGCTACATAGAGTCGCACCATAATCTGGATCGTCTGATGAAAATCAGCGCCGTAAAATACGATTAACCCTGCCAATACATAGGGAATATATGACACCACCTAACGAAAAAACGGCCCTGCTTTTCCCGGGACAAGGCTCCCAGGTTAAAGGCATGGGCCGTAATCTTGCGGAAAAATCCCCCGCAGCTATGGCTCTTTGGGAAAAGGCAGAGCAATACTGCGGTATGCCCCTGCGCAAAATATACTGGGACAGCGAAGACGCCACCCTTATGAGCCAAACCCGCTGCCAGCAACCCGCCATTACCGTTGTCAACCTTGCCCTCTGGCAACACGTTGCCCCCAAAATTACCCCCTGCGCAGCCGCTGGCCACAGCCTTGGCGAATTCAGCGCCCTTGCCGCCTCTGGTGTACTCACCGCTGACGAAGTACTCCAGCTTGTTTGCCTGCGCGGCCGCCTTATGGAAGAAGCAGACCCGGAACATATTGGCACCATGTACGCCGTGCTTCGCCTTGGCTTTGAGGAATTAGACGCCGCCGCCCGCGAAGTTTCCGAACGTACAGGCAAACTTGTGCGCGTTGCCAACCGCAATACACCCGGCCAATTTGCCATTAGCGGCCACAAAGACGCCGTGGAAGAACTTATTGAACACATTAAGCCCCAACGCGGCAAAGCCATGCCCCTTGCCGTCAGCGGTGCCTTCCATACCCCCCTTATGGCAGAAGCTTCCGCCGAGTTTGCTAAAGAATTAGACAAACTCACCTGGCGTACACCCAGCTTCCCCCTGTACTGCAATGTCAATGGCGAAGCCACGGAAGATGCAGAAAAAATACACGCCCATGTCCGTAAACAAATGACCTCTTCCGTGTTTTGGATAGATACTATAGCCAACCAATACAAAAACGGCGTGCGCCGCTTTATTGAGTTTGGCCCCCAAGGCGTGCTTACCCGTATGGTGCGGCCTATTTTAAATGCACAGGATATAGCTGACAACGCTTACGCTACCGTCCATATAGCCAACCTCGACGCCGCTGTGGAATATTTTGGGGAGTAGAAGAGTTTTTTGGGGGAAGGGGAGTAACCTTTTTTGTGAACAAAAAAGGTTTTCCCCTTCCCCCAAACCCCCTTTCCCTCTCCAAAAAAAACTTTAATTATGTGTGGAAAGCATCGGCTTTTTGTCGGTGCTTTT
>CAZPTC010000062.1:0-11064 GCA_964589455.1 uncultured Desulfovibrionaceae bacterium
TCCAGGGTTGGCGGCCAATTTCTGCAAGTGCCCAGCCTGCCATAATGGTGATGTATGGCAGGGGAATGGCCCAGGGTAAAACTTTCATCACAAGGTTTGGCTTGTCAAGGGAATTGCGTTTACGCCATGCAAGGAAGGAGAGCAGGATAAACAGGCCACCCATGCCTACCATAAAACGGAAGGAAAGGAAGTTGGGCAATACGGGGGGTATATCTGTTTCTGGGAAGGCGTTTAAGCCTTTTACTTCTGCACTGAAATTGCCATACGCCAGGAAGGAAAGAAAGCCAGGTATGGGCAGGGCTTCTATGATGTTTTTCTTGCCTGTTTCATCTGGCCATGTAAGCAAATACATGGGGGCAGGGGCTTGGGTTTCCCAGTGGGACTCCATAGCGGCAAGCTTGGTGGGCTGGTATTCTGCTACCTGCATACCTTGCTGGTGACCCGCAATGGCTACAACAAGAGCAAATATAAGGGTAAAAGGGGCGGCAATTTTAAAAGACTTTTTGAAAAAGTCTATGTTGCTTTTACGCAGAAGGTGCCATGCAGAAACGCCAAGCACAAAGAAGCCGGCAAGCATCCACGCGGAAGAAATGGTGTGGAAAAACTGGCCCCAAGCGTAGGGGTTGGTGATAACTTCAAAGAAGTTGGCAAGTTCTGCGCGGCCATTTTGCATAACATAGCCAACTGGGTGCTGCATAAAGCCGTTTGCAAGAATAATCCACACGGCAGAAAGGTTGGAGGCAATGGCCACCAGCCATATAGCTGTTAAGTGTACTTTTTTGCTTACTTTTTCCCAGCCAAAGGCCCAAACAGCCACAAAGGTGGACTCTAAGAAAAAGGCAACAGTGGCTTCAATGGCAAGCAGGGATCCAAAAATATCGCCCACAAAGGCGGAATAGCGTGCCCAGTTTGTACCAAACTGGAATTCCAAGGTAATGCCTGTAACAACACCAAGGGCAAAATTGATAAGGAAAAGTTTGCCCCAGAATTTTGCCATGCGTTTATAGGTTTCGTCTCCTGTGCGCACATATTTTGTTTCCATAATGGCTAGAAGAACAGCCAGACCAAGGGTTAGCGGCACAAAAATAAAGTGGAAAAAAACCGCTACGGCAAACTGCAAACGGGATAAGAGCACAATATCCATACGTTTCCCCTCAAAAAAGTTTATAACAAGCTGCAAAGCAGCGAGTGTTTTAAGAGCACACTACTGACATTTTGCTTTTAGCGTACGGGCTACTTCTTTGCCCAGATCTACGCACTTTTCAAGCTCGTCCTTTGTGGGTGTGAAGAGTACGCGCAAAGGTTCGCCAACCATTTCCATACGCATGGCTGTAAGTTCATCGTAAATCATTTTGGGGGCTTCGCCAGACCAGCCGTAAGAGCCAAAGGCGGCTGCAATGCGGTTAAGCGGCTTTAAGCCCTTCATGTGCGCCAGCATGGCCACCATAGTGACCATAGGCATATTATTGCGGGTGGGGGAACCCATAATAACAGCGCCCGCGTCTGCAAGGGCAGCCATAACGGTGCTGCAATGGTTGTTTTGTAAATCCATCATTTGGTAAGGCACATTTTCTATGTCCAGGCCTTCCCCTATTGCGGCGGCCATTTGGGAAGTGGCGCCCCACATGCTGTCGTACACAAGCAGAGCCTGGCATTGGGTTTTTTGCTCTGCCAGGGTTTTGTAGGTATTAAGCACAAATGCCACATCTTGCGGGGTACGGAAAATAAGGCCGTGGTCTGGGGCAATAATATCAATGGGCAGGGCAGAAAGGCGTTCTATGACTTTTAACACAAGGCCAGAAAAAGGCAAAACAATGTTGTAATAGTAGTCTTTAATGGCTTCTGCAAGCAAGGTGCAGGAATATTGGTCTGCATAGCGGCGGGAAGTGGCCACATTTTGCCCAAAAGCGTCGTTACTGATAAGAATATGGTCTTCTTCCAGATAGGAGACCATGCTGTCTGGCCAGTGCAGCATACGTGTTTCAAAAAAAGTGATATTGCGGGAGCCTATGTTAATTCTTTCCCCGTCTTTGACTACCTGGATAGGCCAACCGGTTGTATCAAACTGCCCTTTAATGGACTTTTCGCCCATAACGGACACAAATATTTTTTCTGGCTTGCACAGCTCTACCATACGGGGCAGTACACCGGCATGGTCTTTTTCCAAGTGGTTGCATACGATGTAGTCCACACTTTCTAAAGGGCAGATATTTTCTATGTGGCTGACAAGCTCGTCCAGATAATTGTGGCTGACTGTATCAAAAAGCACGGTTTTTTTGTCGCGGACAAGATAGGCATTGTAGGTGCTGCCAAGTGGGGAGCGGCTGTAATGGTGGAAATTGCGTAAATTATAATCTACAGCGCCTACCCAATAAATATCGGGCTTAAGGGTAATGTTTTGCATAAAAACCTCAGGAAAGTGAAAACATACAGCAAAAAACCCGGCCGTACATAAAAAAGTTACACCGGGTTATTGGGCCGCCTGGGGCAAAATGCCCCAGGACAGGAACATTAGGCAGGGTGGAACTGGCTCTTGGGGGCTCCGCAAACTGGGCAAACCCAGTCATCCGGCAATTTTTCAAAGGGGGTACCGGGGGCTACGCCGCCCATTGCATCACCATCTGCGGGGTTATACACATAGCCACAAACTGCACATTCGTAAGATTGCATACTAATTTCCTTTTTATGGTTGGTGGTTGACCATGTCCCCCAAGGGGCCGGCCACAAAGCCAGAAAGGGCTGGTTCGGGTGGGAGAATGGTTATTGCTCTGCCTTAAAATGACCATGCAAATTGCAGTATTCACGCGCGGTAACATGGCTGGCTTTTACTGGGAAAAACGCTTCTGGTTTTTGGCCAGGCTTCAGGAATTGGGTATATGCCACGCCATCTTGGGTAATAAGCTCAATCCATTCAATAAAGTGGGCTTCTTCCATGGGGTGGGGTATGCTGCCAACTGTTACTTTAAAGCCATCAGCGGTTTTTTCAATAACAGGCACGTGTTTTTCTTTGGCGCCATCGCCTTCACCTTCCACCATGTGACGCATGGGCTCGCCGCAGCAAACAAGTTCGCCAGCGCCAGCAACATACAATTCCACAATATTCCCGCAATGGGCGCATTTGTAAATATCCAGAACTTTAGCCATCGTTATTCTCCTATGGTTAACGGTATTGTGAGAAGCACTTACCTCGCACCGAGTTAAAAGCACCCGATGCTTTTATTAGGAACACTTCTCTTTTAGAGCATTTCGGTATTCCCGTCAAGGCTTTTATAGAGATACGAAAGTGAGAAAACCCATGCGGCCTAAGTACATGAAGGCCGCATATGTGTTAGGTAAAAATTGTGCTTAAAAGCTTGTCCAGCCGCCATTTGTCTGCACAGTAGCGCCTGTCATGTGGGAGGCAGCAGCGCGCAGGCTAATGGTTTTGCCTATGCCGTGGAAGCCCCAATAAGCTACGCAGGTCTTTAAATCTATCTGTAAAAACATGTTGGGATCTCTTCAGGTATTTGCATACCTCTGGTGGAAAGGTGGTGCTTAGACCTGAAATTATGCTATCATAAAAAATTTGTAAAGGCATGGGGGTAAAAGTTTTTTCAAAAAATAAAGCAAAGGTTCTTTATGGGATAGCATAACAGACAGAAGCTTTGTCTTGACAGGCTGTTATTCCACACTGCAACGCTGATGCGCTGAGAAAGATTGCAGTAATGTGCATATCTTTCTATTTGAAAAAAGCCACACTATTACCCCTCTCTTGCCACAGACATCATAAGCTTAATGCGGTTTATCTGGTTTACTTCGCTGGCACCTGGGTCATAGTCCACAGCGGCAATATTGGCATGTGGGAAGCGGCGCTTTATTTCTTTCAGCACGCCTTTGCCTGTAATATGGTTGGGCAGGCAGCCAAATGGCTGCATACACAGGATATTAGGCACGCCTTCGTGCAAAAGTTCTATCATTTCTGCTGTAAGCAGCCAGCCTTCGCCTGTCTGATGCCCAAGAGATACCACCCCTTTTACCAGTTTGCGCAGGTCAGAAAAAGGCAGGGGCGGGGTAAAGCGTTTGCTCTTCTTTAGGATAGAGCGCAAAGGTTGGCGCAAAGTAAGCAAAAAGCCCAGCATAAGGCCGCTTGTTTTTGCGCTTTTTTTGCTTTGACCTAAGTGCTTGTAGCGGAAAATATCGTCATAAAGGCTGTAAAGGGCAAAATCCATAAGGTCTGGCAATACAGCTTCCCCCCCTTCTGCTTCCACAATCTCCGCCGCACCATTATTGGCGTCTGGGTGGAATTTAAGCAAAATTTCCCCTACAAGACCCACGCGGGGTTTACGCGGCACAGGTTTGAGGGGCAGGGTGTCAAAATCGCGCACTAAACTGCGGATATTACGGTAGCATTCCCGCAGGGAGCCAGCAACAAGGCTTGGCTTTACACGCTCTGCCCATTCTGCGGCCAGGGTATTGGTGGAACCAGCCACAGCTTCATACGGGCGTATGCGATAAATCACGCGCATAAGTACATCGCCATACAGGCAGGCCATAATGGCGCGCTTAAGCAAGGCCCAGTCTAAATGAAAACCTGGGTTTTCTTCCATACCGTATATATTAAAGGAAAGCACGGGTAAGTGCGTAAGCCCGGCGTTTGCCAGGGCTTTTTTTAAGAATGCTATGTAGTTTGTAGCGCGGCAGCCCCCACCTGTTTGAGAAAGAATAAGGGCCAAATTGTTTTGGTCATACTTGCCGCTTTGCACCGCGTGGATAAGCTGCCCAATAACCGTTATGGCGGGGTAACAGGCATCGTTGTGGACATATTTAAGGCCGGTTTCCAAAGCCTCTCTGGAGACAGTGGGCAAAAGCTCTGCCTTATAGCCCAGGGCATTGAGAATAGTGGGGAAAAATTGGAAGTGCAAAGGCGACATCTGCGGGATAAGTATGGTGTGTGTGCTGCGCATTTCTTCTGTAAAAGAAGGGGTTTTAATGCGATATTCCTTGGGCAAGGGGGCAAGTACAGGGTGCCCGAATGAGGAAACCAGGGGGATTTCTTGATGGTTTTCTGCCTGCTGCAATGTATGGAGAGAGCTAAGGGTTTTGCGCCTGCTTGTCATAGTGGCCAGCAAAGAGCGCACCCGTATGCGTGCAGCGCCAAGATTAGCGCCTTCGTCAATTTTTATTTGGGTGTAATTACGGCCAGAGGCGGCAAGAATTTCCTCCACCTGATCAGCGGTGACAGCATCTAAGCCGCAGCCAAAGGAAACAAGCTGCACAAGGGAAAGATTATGGTTTTCTCCCACAAATGCGGCGGCGCGGTATAAGCGGGCATGGTAGGTCCATTGATCAACCACGCGCAAACGGGCAATGGGCGGGGCCAGGTGGGCAATGGAGTCTTCCGTAAGGACTGCAAGACCTGTGGAAGTAATAAGTTCTGGTATGCCGTGGTGTACTTCCGGGTCAATATGGTAGGGGTGACCAACAAGCACAATGCCAAGGCCCTTTGTTTGGGCAAGTCTGGCAAGCGCCGCTTCGCCCGCTGCCCGTATATCTGCCTTATAGGCCTGTTGCTCTGCAAATGCTTTGGCAAGGGCAGCTTTTATTTCTGCGCGGCCAAGGTTTGCAAACAGGGGCAAGTCCACCAGAGAGCGCAAAAGCGGGCCTTCTGCAAGGGAAAGGAAGGGGCAAATTAGCTCTATGCCGGGTGTGCGCAATGCGTCTAAGTTATTTTGTAAAAGCTCAGGGTAGCCCCCCACAACAGGGCAGTTGTACTGGTTGTCCTGGCTGTCAAATTCCTTTTGTTCATGGGGAATACAGGGGTAAAAAATGGTGCGTACACCCTTGGCCAATAAGTCCAGCACATGGCCGTGTGCCAGTTTTGCGGGGTAGCACACTGTTTGCGACGGTATGGTGGAAAGGCCAAGGTTAAAAATATCTTTGGAAGAAGGGGCAGAAAGCACCACCTCATACCCCAGTTCTGTGAATAAAGTGAACCACAGGGGGTAGTTTTCGTACATATTCAGGGCGCGTGGAAAACCAATTTTCCCACGCGGGGCATTTTTTCGCGGTACATAGTGGCTGAAAAGGCGTTGGTACTTGTATTCGTAAACATTTGGCAGTTTTTGCTCAGAAAGGGTTTTGCCAGCCCCACGTTCGCAGCGGTTGCCAGAAACAAAACGGGTGCCATCCGGGAAACGGCTGACTGTAAGCAGGCAGTGATTGGTGCATTGTTGGCAGCGTGCCACAGTACTTTTTACTTCAAAGGCGTTTAATTCTGCCAAAGAGAGCAAAGAAGAGTAGAAGGGGGTTTTCTTTTCTTCTTCTGTCAGGTCTGCAAGGGTATCTTCTCGGCGTTCCTGCGCAATGCGGGCTGCGCCAAAAGCGCCCATAAGACCGGCAATATCAAGGCGCATAACGGGGCGCTGCAAATGCAATTCTAAAGCGCGCAAGAGGGCGTCGTTATAAAAAGAACCGCCCTGGGCCATAACATGCGCCCCCAGTTCTTCCGGGCTGGAAATTTTAATAACTTTATACAAGGCATTACGAATAACAGAATAGGAAAGACCTGCCGCAATATCGCCCACTGGCGAACCCTCTTTCTGGGCCTGCTTAACCTTGGAATTCATAAACACGGTGCAGCGTGTGCCTAAATCCACAGGGTGGCGGGCAGCAAGCGCTTCCTTCACAAAATCTTCAAGCGACATACCTAAAGATTTGGCGAATGTTTCAATAAAGGAACCACAACCAGAGGAACACGCTTCATTAAGCTGTATTTTGTCCACCTGCCCATCTTTAATATGCAGGCACTTAATATCCTGCCCGCCAATATCTAAAATAAAGGAAACATCCGGCAGAAAATACTGGGCAGCTTTAGAGTGGGCAAGGGTTTCCACTTCGTCCACATCCGCATGGAGGGCGGCGCGTATAAGGGCGCTGCCATAGCCAGTAACGCCTGCTGCTGCAATGCGCGCATGGGTGGGTAAAAGCGCGTATACTTCCTTTAATATATCCACAGCCGCAAGCAGAGGCTCCCCTTGGCTTGGATGATAAAAAGAATACAGTATTTCCCCTTTTTCTGTAAGCAGTACAGCTTTAATAGTGGTAGAGCCAATATCTATACCCAAATAGGTAAGAGCGGGTTTTTCCGGGGTACCTTCCAGGGTATCTATAGTAGCACGGGGGGCTTTATCTGCTTCATGGCGGGCGTTAAACTCTTCCCAGTCTTTTTCTGTTGGGAAAAGTGGGGGCAAGGACTGGCTGTGACTAAGGCCTGCATGGCTTAAAATGCGCTCAGCAATGGCGGCTAAGTCTTCTTTATTCCACAGGGGAACTTCTCTTGGTTTGCGCGTATGCTCGTCCATAGTGGTAAGGGCAGCGCCCATTGCCACAAAATATTCTGCGTATTCAGGGAAAATAGCAAGGCCTTGGGGCTGAGGAATAACAAGGCTTTCCCCTTTCATGCTTTCGCGCGGGTCTTCTAAAGCCAAAGAGTCTGTAAAGCGCCGCTGAAGAGCCGGTAAAAAAGCAAGCGGCCCTCCCAGAAACGCGACATTGCCCTTTATTTCTCTGCCACAGGCAAGGCCGCCCACTACTTGGTCAACTACTGCCTGGAAAATGGAGGCGGCAATATCTTCCTTCGCGCAGCCTTCGTTCAGCAGGGGCAAAATATCTGTTTTGGCAAACACCCCACAGCGGGAAGCAATGGGGTACAGGGTTTTATGGTTGCGGGCAAGAGCGTCCAGACCTGGGGCATCGGTATTTAAAAAGGCCGCCATTTGGTCAATAAAGGCCCCTGTTCCTCCCGCGCATGTTTCATTCATGCGCTGCTCTACGCCGCCTGTAAAAAAGGTTATTTTGGCGTCTTCTCCACCAAGCTCAATAGTGACGTCTACATTTTCAATACGGCGGCGTATGCAGGTGGCAGAAGCAATAACCTCTTGCACAAAAGGCAGTTTTTCTTCCTCAGCAAGGGCAATAGCCCCAGAGCCAGATGTAGAAAGGGTAAAGGCATTGCGCGTGGTAAAGGCCGGGTCTGCCAATGCTTCCCTTAAAATATTGGCCAGAGTAGAACGGGTATCAGAAAGGTGACGGCGGTAGCGGCCGTAAATAACATCGCCATTTTCATCAAGCAGAACGATTTTAACCGTTGTGGAACCTATATCTAATGCTATGTGGCCAAGGTTTGTCAGGGACATACAACACCTTTTGCGTATGGAGAAAGATTTTTTTGACCAAATAGTCAAGTTTGTAAAAAGAGAAGCGCAAAATAAAAAGGGAGATGAAGGCGTAAATCATGTGTTCAAGCTAACAGCTACTGACCTAAAGGTCAATAAGTATATGCAGGTATATATACACGCGTATGGGCGGAATGTACACAAAGGGAAGCTGCTTTTCAAGAAAAATTCTTAGCCCCTCTAACAAGCAGTTTAATCAGGGTTAAAATACCTTGCCCCGTGAAGGTTTTTTGGATAATGTAAAGAAAAAAAGGAGCACATATGAAAAAAATATTGTTTGCACTGGCAGCCCTTTTGTTTTGCGCAATGCCTTTAACTGTACAGGCTAAAGAAGTGGTTAACACAAACCAGGCTTTGTACCGCATACATTTTGGCACTGGTTCTGAAAACAATAATCCCCCACTAGAAGAAATGGAAGCTTTTGTTATTAAAAACTGCGGCACGCTTTTTCCGGCAGGGCTTACCCTTACCAAAGGGCAAGGGAGTTGGAAAGAAGGAAATGAAAGCGTGGGGCGTGAATTAACGATAATTGCTGATGGCTACACCGCACCTAATGTAGAAATGGAAAAAGCCATTGCTACTATGGCAAAAGCATACGCGAATACCTTTAAACAATATAAAGCCGCTGTGTTTCTTGTGCGCTTCCCTTCTGTAGCCACAACACTTTACGTTTCCGATTAATTATTTGCACTGTATTTTGCGGTGGCATATACCCCACTGCATGCAATACATATTCTCCCAAGCTATGCCTTAAGCCGCTTAATACTTGTGTGCACTAAGGCTGGGAGAATAGATGAAATGTACCATAATTATGCCATATTCCATGCAAAGGCTGGGCGCTCTCATGCAGCGCTTGGCCTTTGCGTGTTTTAACGCCCAGTTTTTTCTTCTCCCAGAGGTATCTTGGTTTTCTTGTGTACTCCGTAAAAGGAGATTCCATTATACATGTAAAAAACAAGGAGCAGAAAAATGGCAACAACCATGAAAAAAACAAACAAAACCTGTCTACACCGTGCATTTGCTACGGGGCTTGCCTGCTTTGCGGCGCTTGTACTTTCTCCTGCGCTTGCTGCTGGAGAGGTAAAAGATATGGTCATTGAAGGCGCCGGTGGTGGAGGCGGTGGGGGAGATGGTTTAGCCTTTGCCGGAACTGCTGGGAATAGTGGGAAAGGCACCTACACAGGAGGCACAGAAGGTGGCAGCGGCGCTGGTGCAAAAATTACTTGGGGTACTGGCGAATATGCTTCTGGAGCAGGCAAGCCTGCTAGTGGCGTTCGTGCTGGAACAGGCAATGCTGACGCCAATAAGCTTGGGCCAAAAGGAGTGGATGGTGGTTTTGAAGGAAGCCATAAAGGCGGGGATGGACATATAGAAAATGTTGACGGACTCACCCTGTCCTTAGGGGGCGGAGGTGGTGGTGGTGGCAATGGACGAAACGACTCTTCCCCAGGCATTGGGGGGAGTGCTGCAAGTACCTTGGTTAATGGGAGTATTGCCAGTTTCGGCAATCTTGGTATTTACGGCGGCCATGCCGGTGATACTGGTGACGGAGCTGGCTATGACGGTGGCAATGGTGGAAATGCCGCGCTTGAACTGGATACCCTGTATTTGCATAACAACTTAACACTGCAAAGCGGCTTAAATTATAGCACAGGCAGTACGGGTGGCACTGGAGGTACTGCCCTATTAAAAACCGGCCTTCTTGTGTTGGAAGGGCAAAGCCAGCAAACATTTACCTTTAAAAAGCAGGGGGGCACGGTAGATGTGCAGGTGGGTACACTGGACATGAGCCGAAACAGCCTGGAAATAGCGCTGGATAATACAGATACCAACATCGTTTTTGGTAACCTTATTTTGGGTGCAAATAAAAAGCTGGAGATAGTAAGCGTTAATGGCGGGGATATGTCTTTTAGCGCGCTAGAGTATCTTTCCGTTTTGGGTGCAGGGGCAGAATATAATGGGGACATCAACCTGCCAGTTGCAGAAAAAACTATACGCTTTCAGCTTTCTGGCGTTGCAGCAGGTTCTACTATGCTTAATGCCACAGGCACTGGAGCGGTGGAGGTAAACACTGCGTCCGTAGTGCTTGCCAAACTACGCGACCGTAAAATAGCCATTGGCGATACCATAACACTTATTGCCGGAACAGATGGCAGCCCTGTTGCCGCCAATACAGCGCATACAGGTTCTGGTTTTTCCCTGCTGTATGACTTTGGCCTTGATTCTGCCCCAGATGGTTTTGCATTAAACGCCACATTAACCAATATACGTGTAAACCCCGAAACGCGTGCCATAAGCCAGGCAGAAGCTGCGGCTTCAAGCACCCTTAACCAAGGCGCAGACCTAGCCGCGGTGCAAGGTATGCACAGCGCAAAGGCGGCTGTACAGGGTCTTGGGTCTGGTTCTGAAGGCACGTTGGGGATAGTGCCCTTTTTTGCGCTTACTGGCTCTTCCTTGCAATATGGCACAGGAGCACGGACAAACTTAAAAGGTTTTGCGTCTATGGCAGGGCTTGCCAAAGAATGGGAGATAGCAGGCGTAAATGTGCTTGCGGGGGCTTTTTTTGAAGGCTCTTGGAACTCGTATAACAGCCGGAATACTTTTAACACAGCTCTTGCCACTGGTAATGGCAAAACGCGCACCGTAGGCGGTGGCCTGCTGGCCAGGTTGGAACTTACCGATACCGTATGGAAAGGCGTGTATGCAGAGGCAGCGCTACGCATGGGCAAGCTTTTTTTCAATTACAGCAGCAGCAACTTGCGTGATATGGATGGTAACCTTCCTTCTTATTCCTTTAACCGCACCTATTATGGCGCCCATGTGGGTCTTGGTTATGTATGGGAAATGGGTG
>CAZPTC010000063.1:0-11019 GCA_964589455.1 uncultured Desulfovibrionaceae bacterium
GGCTGTAGATGTAAACGCAGACCCGCAGGCCGGGCAATACACCAATGCCTTGTTGGCTTCTTTGGCAGAAGAAACAGGGGCTTGTGTGCTGGTTGCCCACCACATGAGCAAGCCCGGCAAGAATGATAAAGGGCCCGAAGCAGCACGCAACGCCATACGCGGCACTTCTGCCCTTGTGGACGGTGTGCGCTGTGCTCTTGCTATATGGCAGGCAAGCCCGGAAGTTGTAAAGCGTGTGCAGAAAAACGTGGAAGAAGCAAGCGGGAAAGATGTTTTTGAATGTGCCGTAGTAAAAAGCAATGCCCCGGCAGATACAAACACCAAAACCCTGCTGCGTGACAAAACAAGTGGCCTTTTGCGCATGGTAGATACCTGCCTTTCTGAATGTAATCTGCATAACTGGGCTTTGGAAGATATGCTGGTAGAAGCCGTGAAGGAAGCGGCGCTTGTTGGCAGGCCCTTTACAAAATCCGGTGATGCAGGTCTTTACAACAGACGTGAAGAATTATCGGAAAAGCTTATGCTTTTATCTAAACACCATATACAGGAACTTGCACAAAAACTTTTGGAAGAAGAGCGCATTGTCGGCTGTACCTACAAAGGTTCCCAAGCGAAGTTTTTAGACATACCCGGCGGAAACTTTGCCTGCGGTATAGGAATAATTGAACCCGGCTGGGTGGGTATAAAAAAGCGGGAATAGGATACCGTTCCCGGCGTTCCCGATACCGTTCCCAAGCACTTATTCAATAAATTCAAATAACTATCGATACCGTTCCCGATACCGTTCCCAAGGCGTGATAGTGAGTAAAAACAAAGAGTTATACGATAAAAACCACAGGAAGGGGGTATTATGTAAAATATATATATATGCTTAAGCATATATATATTTTACATACCCATCCCGTGCCAGCCGGGAACAGGAGAGAAAGAAAAAATGGAAAACACAAAGCCCATTGCTGAATTGCTGCTGCCATGGCCCCCTTCTGTAAACCGCATTTGGCGAAGGGTGGGTAAAGGGCGCGCCACACGCACAATTCTTGCAGAGGACGCCAGAGACTTCTTTCTGGCTGTGGAGAGTATCTGCGCGGCTAAACGGGCAAAAAAAGAACTTAGTAAAACGGCCTTCAGTGGCAAAGTGGCTGTGGAGATTACCCTGTACCCGCCCACAAAACAAAAGCGTGACTTGGATAATTACACCAAAGCCACGCTGGATAGCCTGACTAAGGCAGGCGTGTGGGGCGATGACAGCCAGGTAATGAGCCTTTACCAAACCTTTGGCGATGTGCGAAAGGGCGGCGCTGTGAAAGTGGATGTGTGGGAGATGTGAGCATGGAAAAAGATAAAAACCAAAGTTTGCCAAAGCGCAGGGGTAACCCTGCCATGCAGAAAGGGAAACCCTCGGTAAATCCAAGTGGGAAGACAAAAGGGGCAAAAAGCAAACTCACAAAAACCCTGAAGGAAGCTATTGAGCTTTCGTTTCAAGAGGTGGGTGGTGTGGAATACCTAACACGCATTGCCCTTGCAGAACCCGCTACCTATCTGGCTTTAGTGGGAAAAATTATACCCAAAGAAGTGGTTATTGATTTGTCCGCAAAATACGCAGACATGACACTTGAGGAAAAAGAGGCAGAAGCGAAGCGTATGGCGCACGAACTGTTTGGGGGCAATGCGTGATACCCGCCAGTATAGACGCATTTTTAAGCCTTGTTGAAGCAATAGAGCGCGATAAGCGCCCTTGCCTGCTGGATAGCATGTACCAAACGGAAGCAATGCGGCTTGCGTATGCCAAGCATATTGGCTTTATGGCGGCTGGTGCTACATTCAGGCAGCGCCTTTTCTTGGCTGGTAACCGTGTAGGAAAAACGGAAGGTGCTGGTGGGTATGAGCTGGCGTTACATTTAACGGGGCGCTATCCTGACTGGTGGGAAGGCAGGCGCTTTGACAAGCCCATAAACGCATGGGCTTGTGGAGATACGCGGGAAACAGCGCGGGATATATTGCAGCGCAAAATAGTTGGGCAAAAAGGCAAACTTTTTGAGTACATGGCGCTTGTTCACCCAAGCCTCATAAAAGAAACAAGCGCGGGTTTTATTCCAGACAGTTTTTCTTCTGTAAAAATAAAGCATGTAAGCGGCGGCCTTTCTACTCTTGTTTTCAAAAGCTATGACCAGGGCAGGGAAGCGTTTCAGGGAACGGAAGTGGACGTTGTTCTACTGGACGAAGAACCGCCCATGGATGTGTACACGGAATGCCTAACCCGCACTATGACCAATAACGGCATTATTATGCTTACCTTTACGCCTCTGCGCGGTATGAGTGAGGTAGTAAGCGCATTTTTCCCAGATGGTGATGTGCATGAAGGGGAAGTAAATGGCCGTCATGTAACAACTGCAAGCTGGGATGATGCCCCGCATCTGACCGAAGAAGCAAAGCAGGAAATGCTGGCGGCATACCCGCCGTTTATGCGTTTAGCGCGTTCCCGTGGTATTCCGCAAATGGGGGCTGGTGTGGTGTACCCCGTAGACCAGGACAGGTACATTATACAGCCTTTTGAATTGCCGGAATACTGGCCGCGTGTGTATGGGCTGGATGTGGGGTGGAATTGCACAGCAGCCGTATGGGGTGCGTACGATAAAGATGCAGGCGCATGGTATATTTATGGGGAGCATTACGCCAAAGAGGCCACCCCGCTTGAAAACAGCCATGCCATTATGCAGCGTGGGGATTGGATACCTGGCCTTGTTGACCCTGCAAGTCAAGGGGCAAACCAGAAAGACGGCACAACGCTTATGGAGGAATACAAGGGGTTTGGTTTACACCTTACCCCAGCCAATAATGGTGTGGAAAGCGGCATTATGCAGGTGTGGACGCTTATGTCTACAGGCAGGCTAAAAATATTTACGAATTGCCAAAATCTTATACGCGAATTGCGCGGGTACCACAGAGATGAAAAAGGCCGCATTGTGAAGGAGCATGATCACGCGTGTGATGCCCTGCGCTATTTAGTGGCCTCTGGGCAAGATGCAATGGGTATAAACAGACAGGCAGAAAAAAGGCAATACAGGGAACGCAAAAAGTGGGTTGTATAAGCACTGCGCAAAAAAGGAGAAAAATATGGCAGTAATAAAGGGCTTGGCAGGTTTATTTGCGGCACTTGGGGCTGGGGGTTTGGCAATTCCTGATGAAGCGGAAGGGGCGTGGAAGCCGTGGGTACATGGACAAAGGTATTTGCCATGGATGGATGATTTGTTGGAAAAATTCAAAACAAAAGATTTTTCCCCGTATGAAAACCAGGATATTATGCACCCTTCCCTTACAGAAAAAGCGAGCAGACTTTTTGATACGGAACTTTCAGGGAATGTGCGTATTCCCACAGAGAGTTTCAAGCACATGGATACAAGACGGTTAGGGGAAAACAAGTGGCCAGAAAACCGTCTGATAGAATCATTGGGGCATGTTTTTGGCTCGCCCACAAGTGTACCAAGTTTACAGGAAGGGCGGAACCTCAACCATCTTGCGCTTACACGCTTAGAGAAAGGAAAACCAACAGGTTCTTTGGTAGCGTTAGGGCATGAAAAAACGGATCTTATCCCAATATCTGCTATGTGGAAAAATGCAGATGAAATTGGAAGGATCCGTAAAAAAGGGGAAGAATTACTGGGAGGGCGGCGAACCAGTATGTTGAATACCAATGGCCTTAACCCAGACCAGGGAACCCATAATGGGCTGTCTCCATTTTCGCTTGAAGGGCTAACGCCCAACTTCGATACGCAGCAACGTCTTTCTGCTGTCAGTAGTTCTTCGTTAAAAGGGAGTATATTGCCTGATACCGAAGACGTCAAGGCTTTTTTGCCGCCATTTCCTCTTACTGGCGGTGCCCTGACAGCAAGTATTTACGGTGCGCCGGATACACAAGAAACTGCCTACGATTGGAGCTTAGAAGGTAACAACGAAAAACTACGCAAGGCTTTAGATGACCTTAGGAGAATACCCAAGCAGGAAAGGGCACCTCTGCGCCAAGCAAAAGACTGGGAAGAATTTGAAAGTGAGTGGAGTAAAGGGAACCGCAATATTACAGAACCAGGCCTTGAAGAGCCTTGGTGGTCGCCAACTGATTTACCCGCAGCTTTTGCAGGGGGTGTCATTGGCGCAATAGGAAAGCCCATTCTCAAAGGTCTTGCGGCTATGGCAATGGATTTACCCGCTACGCTTGGTATGGGGTATGGCATAGAAGGCATTGGTAAAGGATTAGGAAGCTTGAGTCAGCGTATCTCTGATATATTACCCTATTTGCCTGCTAATTATTCTTGGGGGATATAACTCCCACCATATTTCCCCAGCCACAGGGCAGCATACCCTGAAGCTTTCCCCCGTAGGCGTGGCTGGGGAACTTTTTTACTTGACTATATTTCTATATCAGTATATAGAGATTTTATAAAGAACGTAACGGGGTGTGCTGACCCCAAGCGTACGGTTTCGGGGGACGTGCGGGTTATCAGGTGACCCGTGGAAGTTTCCATTTCTGACGAAAAAATCAAAGACATAATCAAGCCAGATTTGCAAAGAGCAAAAGACTGGCAGGATGTTTTGCGCGAACAACGCAAGCAATACCTGCTGCTTTATGCTATGAGCAAAGAGGCTGCCGGCATAAAGGAAATGAACCGCCCTGGGTTTTCCAGTGTGGTCTCTCCTACTGTGTATGAATCCGTAGAGGGTATGAAAGTTGGGCTTGACCAGCTTTTTACCTCTCCGGATTTTTTTGCCATTAACATAGGCGATAACCCAGAAGCGGGTGACAGAGTACGCAAATTTGTACGTTGGAATATTTTTGAAGCCCAATATGGCGCACGGGAGTTGCGCACATGGCTTGATATGTGCCTGAAGTGCCATTATGGGGTGCTGAAAGTTTTTTGGGATGAAGAATACAGGCGCACTGCTTCGGAAATTATACCGGAAATTCTGTCGCAAGATTTTGCCATGCTTGACCAAAAGCTTACAGAAGGCTGGGAACTGGCAAAATTCAAAGAAGAGCGGGCTTCTGTTATGGACGCAATGGGCCAGTCTGTAGAAGTTGTGCAATGCCTCAAAAACGTAAAGCTTATTAAGCAAGAGCCTGTGTTTATTGGCCCCCGGCTTCTGGCAGTTGACCCTGAAGATTTTTTTTATTCACCCGATGGCTCAGAGCTGGATGATTGCCGCCTTGTAGCGCACAGAACGCATAAACGCCTTGAGGATATAAAGAAGGGCGAAATATCCGGCCAATACGCAAAGGGCAGTTACAGCAAAATTTCTAAAGCATTAGAAGCGCTGGACAGCGGGGATGATAATGAAGATGAAAGCTACCGGTACGATGCAGCAGACCTGCCAGACCCCCAAAAAGAAGAAAATGAAGGGGAAGTAGGCACAAGTTTTGAAGATAGCCTTACCCGGCCTTCTGCCCCCGTGGAATTATGGGAAATATACACCAGCCTTGATATTGATAAAGACGGCCTTTTAGAGCCTGTTATTATTTGCCTGACGCATGATGTTGTGCTTTCTGTGGAGGAAAACCCGTATGGCAGGCCTCCTTTTCGCGTGGCGCGCGCTATTGAAGACAGCTTTAAGTTTGAAGGCAAGGCCTACCCCGCTTCTCTTGAAGCCATACAAATTGAGCATACCCAGCTTACCCGCCTTTGGAACGATGCAACAGCCATGAGCGTATATGGCAACCTTATCACCTCTGATGAGGAGTTGATGAAAAGCTGGGATGACAGGTATGTGGGTGATGTGCTGAAGGCGGGCTCCAGCACTATGCAAGGCAAGCTGTACGATATTGTAAAACCGCCGCCACTTGATGCCTCCATTCTTAAAAGTATGGAGGTGCTGGAAGGCAGGGCAGAGCGTATAAGCGGCGTTACGCGCTATAACCAGGGCATTGATGCAAACAGTCTTAATAAAACTGCAACAGGTATTGGTATTATAGCCTCCCTTTCGCAGCAACGCCAAAAGTATATGGCCAATGTGCTTTCTGAAACATTCAAAGATGCCATAGAAGACATTGTTACACAGCTAAAAATGTTTGGCAGTCAGTACTTAGAATACTATGTGCGCAAGGGTAACAAAATAGATGTGCAGGACTATGCCAATGATTTTACAGTGAGTATTGAGCTGGGTATAGGGCCGCAAGAAAGACAGCAACAAGCTATGGTACTGAAAGAGTATGTGCAGTTTGCTGCAAGTGTAGCTGTGCC
Organism: uncultured Desulfovibrionaceae bacterium; assembly: GCA_964589455.1. GTDB lineage: Bacteria > Desulfobacterota > Desulfovibrionia > Desulfovibrionales > Desulfovibrionaceae > CAZPTC01. Next base: position 6,231 of record CAZPTC010000063.1, read on the forward strand.
TGCCGGGTTTGCCAATATGGGGCATGTGGCAAAAGCTATGGATCGTATGGGGCAGTTGCTGAATGTGCCCATGGAACCCTACCACTATTCTGCTCAGGAACTCCAGCAACAGGAAGAGCAAAAACAAAGGATGCAGGCCGCACAAGCGCAACAAATGGCGCAAATGGCGGCTATACAGGGAGGAATGCAAAATGGCGAAGCAGAAGCAACAGGAAGTAACAATGCAGCCTCTGGCGGAATCCCCGGTAGAAATTTTACCGGAAGCCCCAGCCCCGTTATCGAATGAAGAACTTATCGAACGCGGGGAAGATGCAGGCGAATTTAAAAAATCTTTAGAATACCAGTATCTTGAAATCGCAGCGAATAGGCTTATCACGGCGCGTAAGCTGGAAATTTTAGCGCTTGGCAAGGCTAACCTTGAACGTCACCGCGATTTATTGTGCGAGTTGGACGGGATTAACGCACTGCTTACCCAGGTAAATAGCGATATGTACGCGGGGGAACGCGCCAAAAAGCAAGAAGCCCGAAAGCAAGGGGCATAACATGCGTAACCTCACAAAGCCAAGTCAGTACGATGATTTAAAAAAAGCACTGCCTGGTGGTGTTGGTACTGTATTTTCAGCAGGCACAGAACAACTTGAGCTTCTTACCCCAGCCGGGGACAAGGTGCTTTTAGCTGTGCATACAGACGGCTTTTTGTATGTAAACGGGGAACCGTATGGCATGGTGGGTATGCCACCTGCAAAACATGCTGTTATGCACAATACCGTGGATGGTACTGACCCATTAAGCCCGGAAATGATAGGGGCAGCATCCCAAAGTGTTGTGGAAGAAATATTGAGTGCAAGCTCTATTGCTGTGCAAAAGGCAGATGAAGCAATAGAAATTTCTGCAGAAGGCAAGCGTATAGCAGAAAATGCAAATGCTACTGCAACAGGTATTGCAGATACAGCAAATATGGCACTTATCACTGCGGAAAACACTATCCAGATTGCTACACAGGCTAAAGAAACAGCAAATGGCATTGATGCAAAAGCCACTCAAGCCCTTGTAGATGCAGCTAAAGCATTATCAACAGCTACATCCGCTAGCCAAAAGTCTGACAATGCGGTGGCTGTAGCAAACGGGGTTGACGCAAAAGCCACAAAAGCTATGGCTGATGCCAGCGCAGCAAAAAAAACGGCAGAAGGTGTTGACGCAAAGGCAAATCAAGCACTGTCAGGTGTAGATACGCTTAGTGCGGAATTAGCAAATTCGGTTTTTCCAGGTATGCTTTTGGTGTATTCTGGCCCTTTTCATACAGATAATGTGACGCCTAAACACAAAGTGACAGGTGCCGTTCTTGCAAATTGGAAACTCTGTAATGGCGCTAACGGGACACCGGATTTGCGGAATAAGTTTGTGCGTGGCGCTGATGTTGCTGGGGCTGGAAAATCGGGTGGGGTAGAAACTCATACGCATACCACTAGTGGTGCTATTGCGAACACAACAGCAGCGGGCACAATAGCCAGCACAACGCCCGGTAATGTGGGGGCAACGACACTTACGGCAGCACAGTTGGCAAGAATATCGCCAATTGTTAGACAAGTAACAGGTATGGCAAAAAATAATCCTGGTAATACCGGTTTTGCCTTTGGTGGTATATATATTACTACAAATGATTATGGCGGATTTAGCCCTGCAATAGCCAGTTCTCCCATGCAAGATACTGCTACATCCGCTTCAGGTTTTGGTATGACCTATTGGGCAACTTTAACGAACCGAAGTGGCACGATTAACTCGTTTGGTTCCTCCACCTCTCACACACACGCCTCCGCAGCACACACTCACGCTTTTACAGGTACAGCCCACACCCATACGTTTACAGGTAGTAATACAGGCAGTACTTCTAACCTGCCACCATACTACACACTCTGTTATATCATGAAGGTGGCATAATTATGGAAGAAAACAAAGAGCATAAAGTTTGCCCTTTTGGTGCAGAATGCGCAACGTGTAAACTTTCGCAATCTCTTATAACAAACATAACAAAAGAAGATGGAAGTATGGAGAAAGAAGAAAAGCAGGAGTGTGTACTTATTATGCTTTCCATCTTTATGTCTGATGCTGCTATTTTTGCAAAACGTACTGGGGATATTATGGAGCGCGTATGGAAATAAAAGAATTTGTGACCGTTGTCCCAGCTGACAAGCTTATTGTCGTAAATGGGGAAGCGTTACTCTTTGATTTTACAGCACCTGGCATACGCGCATTGCAATGGTACAATGGTAATGCCGGGCATATAGAGTGGGGCGACAAAAACGATGCCCTTAGCCTTGGGGACTATGTGGCAAAAGTTTTGCCCTATGTACAGGCATGGGAAGCAGAGAAAGCCCGTCTGGAAGCAGAAGCACAAAAACAGGCAGAAGAAGCAGAAGCATTGTACAATAGTCCAGAAGAACGGGCAAAACGTATACGCACAGCGCGGGATGCTAAATTAAATGCAACTCAATGGCTTGTGGAGCGTCATGCCGATGAACTGGCAGGAGGTTTACCAACAACTCTAAGTACAGAAGAATATGCTAGGCTCTTGGTCTATAGACAGGCATTGCGGGAGATACCAGAGCAAAGTGGTTTCCCTTGGGAAGGAGTTGAAACTGTCCCTTGGCCAGAATATCCGCTGTAGAGGCATAACATGGCAGGCTCCCTCTACGCAGAAAAAATATCCGCATGGGTACCTGTGCGTTCAAAACGCATAATGTTTTTATTGCGTGTATACAAGAGTAACCAATCTGGTTCCAAGTGGGCATCCATAACCCCAGTCCAATTACCTGTCAGTGCGTGCTCACGGTATTTTAAGGGTAATGGGTCGCCAGTAAGAAGCAGTTCAATAGCACCTTTTAGTTTGTCCATGTTCTTGCCACGCTTTTGGGCAAGCTTAACATCGCGCTTGAATTGGGAAGAATACTCTGCCTCAAGCATTTATATACCCAGTTGTGCAAAGAGGTCTTTGGCATCTTTTGCCTTATGTATGTCTTCACCACGCGCAGATTTTTCCAAGGTTTCTGCGGTAAGAGCATTAGGTACAAGCTCAAGGGGGAAACGGCCTTCCTTGGCTGTACGGGTAAGTACGATGCGTACCGCATCAGAAACAGATAAACCCATGCCTTGCAATACAAGGGCGGCTTGTTCTTTTACTTCTTGGTTAACTCTGGCTTGTACAAGTGTGTTCATGGTGAATACCTCTTCCATATTTGTATGCTAAAATTGTAATGCAACTGCATGACAAAAGCAAGGAGTAAAATATGCCTTTTGAACAAGCCTACGCCTTTACCAAGCCCGCTGAAGGCGGGTATGTGAATAACCCCAAAGATAAAGGTGGGGCAACAAACTACGGTATCTCCCTGCGTTTTTTGCAAGGCATACAACAGGAAGAATTCCCCTGGTTTGCCTCTATGGGGGTACAACTCCCGGCGAATATTGAAACAGTAAAAGCGCTTACAGCAAAGCAAGCAGAAGCGATTTATAAGGAATATTTCTGGAATACCATACCCAGTATTAATGCTTTGCCCCCAGCCATACAGCTTTTTCTGTTCGATGCCTCTGTAAACCACGGCAAAGGCAATGCGGTAAAAATGGCACAAAGAGCTGCCAATACACTGGTGGAAGTACCTCTTACTGTAGACGGCATATTAGGCACGAAAACACGGGCCACACTCCAGAACCTTTTAGCGCAGAACCGCACTACGCTTATAGGGGCAATGGTGCACGAAAGGCGCACGTTCTTCTGCAATATTGTGGAAAAAGACCCCAGCCAACAGGTTTTTCTTGTTGGCTGGATGAACCGCTGCAAGAACTTGGAAAAAGCCATGCTGGCGGCGTAAGGAGGTTTTTGGATGTGAATATCCCTATTATTGGTGGCATAGTGGACGCCTTTGGCAAAGTTTTTGACCGCGTATTGCCCGACAGAAGCAAGGTAAATGAAGCGCAGGCGCGGATAAATGAAGCTGAAGTTTCCAGTTCGGGCCCAACACGTTTAAAGGCCTGGCGGGGCTTTCTTGGCTGGGTGCTGGCTATTGTGTTTGCATGGGAAGTAGTGGGGCGCAGTGTTATTGCCACCTACTGGCCAGAAATTACCTTGCCGCCTTCTGTGCTGAAAGAAATAACAACATTACTTTTAGGCATGTTGGGATTGGGCTTCTAATGGAATATGCGGGAAACTTTTTTTGCGCCATGGATGGCGCAAGCCGCGCAGCGCGAGCGAGGTCGGGCTTTGCCCGCCGAAGCGAGAGGCCGTACTCCGCAGGACGCGGGGTCGGCCGTTATATGGATGTCATGTTAGGGCTGGGATTTTAATATGGAATTAATAGACCATGTGCTGGACATAAAGAAAACCCTTGGCGAATTACTTGCTACCACAAGGCGCACTGAAAAAGGACTGGATACCCTTACTATTGATGTGAACCGCCGCTTTGAGGAAATGGAAAAGCGTTTTTATCGCCACGGGGAACGCATTGGCCAAACAGAGCAGCGCCTGCATACGCTTGAGGAAAATACAAGGCTTACAGAACCAAGGCTTGCTTCTCTGGAAAAAAACTACCATGAGATAAAAGAAAAGCGTGATGTTCTGCATGGGTACAGCAAGGGAAAGGCAGTTATCATGGGTGGCATTGTAACAGCCATGCTTATGGTGGCTAATCTTTTAGCCCCTGCTGTAAAAACATTTGTTCTTAACCTGCTCCATAAAATGGGGCTGATGTAAGGAGGATATATGCCGGAAAATGAAGTGAGTTTTGATGAAGAGTTGCTT
>CAZPTC010000064.1:0-10748 GCA_964589455.1 uncultured Desulfovibrionaceae bacterium
ATAATCCTTAAAACAACCAGTTTTGAGGAGGTTGGGGCATCGCGCTAAACACGGGGTCAGGGTGTTAACCGCATCCTGACCCTTCTGCCTTTAACCTTCTGGAAAGAAAATAAGCGGCTGGGTTTTTTCTGTCAAGTATTACATTTTGCCCAGTTCTCTTTCTATACAGGCAAAGGCGCTGTGGCAGTGGATAGATTCAAAGCTTTCCACTTCTACCCGAAACCAGCGTACATGCTCTATTTCGCTTAAGCGGGCGGCACAGTTTCGCACAACGTCTTCCACAAAGCAGGGGTTTTCATAGGCCTGCTCTGTGACATATTTTTCATCTTCTCTTTTTAACAGGGAATACACGGGTGCGGACGCAGAAGCTTCTGCAATGTGTATAAATTCTTCCAGCCATACAAATTTATCCATGTGTACCTGTATACGTACCAGGGTGCGTTGTCCATGTGCGCCGTATTTACTTATGGCCTTAGAACAGGGGCAAACTGTGGTAACAGGTACATCCACTTCTAAAAGAAAGCGGGGTTTTGTATTTTCTGCAGCTAATTCCCCTGTAAAGGCACAATTATACACAACAGGTGCGGGTATGCCTGTGGCAGGTGCAGCTTTGTGGATAAAGTACGGAAATGCAAAGCGTACATAGGCTTTTTGCGCGTGCAGGCGGCTTTTTAAGTCTTCCAAAAGCCGGCGCATGGTGGCGTAATCTAACACCTGGCTTCCAGAGTGCCATGTTTCTAAGGCTTCCACAAAGCGGCTCATGTGCGTGCCTTTAAAAGAGGCAGGCAAGTCTACCCCCATTTCCAATGTGGCCACTGTGGCCTGCTGGCCTGCTGCTTTATCCCGCACAATAAGCGGGATTTGCAGGTCTTTTATGCCCACGCGGTCAATAGCAAGGCCGTGCGGGCCAGGGGTGTTTTGGATATCGTCCAGCATCTGGTACCTTTAATCAAGTGGGTAGAGGAATATTTTGCCTTGCTCTACACCGCGTGCAGAGCGTAATTTTTCTGCCAAAGTTTCCACTTCTGTTTTTTGCCCTCGCAGGGTCATAACTTCCAAACATGTGTGGGCATCTAAATGGATATGCAAAGTGGCAGAAACAGCGTCTGCAGATTCGTGCTGTATTTCGTTTAACGTGTGGGAAAGGTCACTGGCATGGTGGTTGTACACAAGTGCCAGCACACCTGCCACACGTGTATTGGGTTTTGCCTGGAGGGTTTCTTCGGCCAGCTCCCGGCGTATAAGCTGGCGGAAGGCGTCGGAACGGTTGGCAAAACCGCGTTTTTCGCACAGGGCGTCAAAGGCTTCCAACAGTTCGCGCTCAACAGAGACGCCAAATCGCATAAGTTCTGGCATAGTGGTTCCAAAATGGGGTTAGAGAAGGCTTTGTGTATTGCGGGCACTGTGGAGGATGCGGAGTACAAGTACATGCTCTGTATTTACCGTATAATAAATGTTATAGCTTTTATATACTGCACGGCGAATATTTACCTTCCCTTCCCGGATAAGAGGATATTTTGAAGGAAATGATACAATTGCTTCGCATAATGCGTATAATTCATGCGCAAATGTATATGCGCGTGCAGCATTATCAAGCGCAATATACGCGGCTATTTCTTGGATATCTGCTTTTGCATGGTCAGAATACCGCAAAAGCATTAGATATTCCTCTGGCCATATTGGGCAAGTATGGGGCCAAATACCTCTTCCGAAGTATGCAGAGGCTTTGTTTCCAAGCTGGCCAATGCCTCGTTAAGAGCGGCGTCCAGTTTTTCTTCTGTCCACGGGCCATCGAAGGGGCCGTAATGGCGGGGCTTGCCATTTTCCAGATGAGAAAGGGCAGAGCGTAACACCTCATCAGGGTTTTCAAAATGCCCCAGTGTGATCTGCTTATTCACCATTGCCAGAATTTCCGGGTCTTCTATAAGAATGCTCATGGTTAACCTCAAGGGTTGCTGGATAAAGCGAGCCTTGGTGAGTAGACAGCCAAGACTCCTTATCCCCTATACTATTACAGGCTCTAACTGTGAAAAATTGGAAATTTTTACTGAGCCCTCTGGAAAGCGGGCAGTTATCTCCAGCTCTCCCCCCATAGCCTCAATGTGGCTTCGCAGGGTGGAAATATACATGTCTGTTCGTTGTTCCAGTTTGGCAATAGCGGGCTGCTGTACATGCAGAGTCTCCGCAAGTATTTTTTGGGAAAGCCCACGGGCGCGCCGTAGCTCATGCAGGGGCATTTCTGCCATTATGGCTTCAACCTGTCCTGTTACTTCTGCCTGTGCCTGCTCGCTCATCGTGTTGCGAAGGGATGAAAATTTCTCTGTCATTGTGTGTGTCCCTCCTTTTTGGGTAATTCTACCATGATTTCTTTAAGGTGTTCATCGTACAGTCGATCTGCTATTGGCACGAAAACATCATATTCTGCAAGAGTTTTCCACCATGTGGCGAACTCATCTGTGTATTCAACATCCCATTCCATAGATGGAATATTACGCATCGAAGACTATTCCGTCAAGGGAATATTCGCCAGTATAATCTACCTGTATAGTTTGTCAGCATAATGCGGCTGGCACAAGGTTTTTCCCCTACACCTTCTCCTGCACAAAGCGCAGCAGGGTGCGTACGCCAAAGCCGGTTGCGCCTTTGGGGCAAACGGGGCTGTCGCCCTGGTCTGCGGCTGCCATGTCTATATGCGCCCAGCTTGCTGTTTTTGTGTCTACAAACTGTTGCAGAAATACGGCAGCATGGATGGCACCGCCTGTACGGGGGCCAGAGTTTTTAATGTCCGCCACTTCGCTTTTTAACGCTTTAAGGCCATCGTCTTCCCACAGGGGTAAATGCCAAAGGCGTTCATCTGTTTCATTTGCGGCTGCAAGCAGGTTCTGGGTAAGGGTTTCGCTGTTGGAAAAAAGGCCGGCTGCGCCATCGCCAAGGGCTACAGCACAAGCGCCTGTTAAGGTGGCAATGTCTATAATAATGCCCGGCTTAAAGCGGTCTTGCCCGTAGGAAAGCGCGTCTACTAAAATAAGGCGGCCTTCTGCATCTGTGCTTATTATTTCAATAGTTTTACCTATACGGGAGCGCAAAATATCGCCTGGGCGGGTTGCGCCGCCGCCAGGCATATTTTCTGTGCAGGGCATAATGCCAATAATGGGGAAACTGGGGCCAAGGCCAGCCTGCACAAGTTTGCCAAGGGCTTCAAAAAAGCCAAGCACTGCGCCTGCGCCGGACATATCGGCCTTCATATCTTCCATACCAGATGAGGGCTTAATGGAAATACCGCCGCTGTCAAAAGTAATACCTTTGCCTACCAGTAAAAGGGGAGCCTGGCAGGAGGGGGTGACGGGTTCGTAGCGCAAAACGGGCATATAGGGCTGACGGTGGGAGCCTTGGGCAACGCCTAAGAATGCGCCCATGCCTTCTTTTTCCAAATCTGCTTTTTGCAGCACAGATATTTCAAAGCCATAACGGGCGGCAACAGCCTGGGCATTTTCTGCAAAAGCGCGGGGGGAAAGGGCATTGGCGGGTGCATTGGCTAAATTGCGTGCCAGAGTGACGCCTGCGCTTTCTGCCTCTACAAGGGCGGGGATGGATTGAAAGGCTGCGGGTATGCGTTCTTCATCCAGACACAGAAAGAGGGTATCTATGGGCTTTTTTTCGCTCTTTTTATAGGCGGTGTAGGCATAAAGACTTAGACTTGCGGCAAGGGCAAGCTCTTGCAGGACGCGGGCAAGGGGTATGTTTTTTTCAGCAAGGTGTTGTGTTACGCGGGCAACTGAGGGAACATCCAGGGCCACTTCTGCAAGGCCTTTTGTCTGGCAGGCTTTTATGGCGCGGGCAAAGGCAAAGCGCACATCCTGCAGGGTAAGGGGCTTTTCTGCACCCACTGCGCCAAGGCCTATAAGCCCCACACGGGGTATATCCATAGCAGGTGGGCCGTAGAGTAAGGTAAACTCTTCTTTTTTGCCTTTCACATCTGCCCAGGCGGGGGCAAGTTCAAGCCAGGGGGCCTGTTCAGAAAGAATATGGCAGGCCTCGTGGGCGTTTTCTCCTTCAAAAAGGAAGGAGAGGACAAGGGGGGCTTTCCAAGGGGCAGCCATAGTTTGGAAACGGATGTTCATAATATTCCTCTACATTGCGGCGAAATAATAAGATATATAAAACACACATCTTATTACAATTAAAAAGTTTTTTTTGGAAGTGAGGAGGGGGTTTGGGGGAGGGGCGAAATCCTTTTTTGTTCACAAAAAAGGTTTCGCCCTTCCCCCAAAAATCTTCCCCCTTAGCGGTGGGCGTGGAGCCAGTCTATGATGTCTGTAAGCACCTGGTCTTTTTCTTTTTCGTTGAGTATTTCGTGAAAAAGTTCCGGGTATATTTTAAGTGTTTTATCGGCCACGGTGATATTATCGTGCAGCCACTGGCCGGATTCTTTGGGGACAATTTGGTCATCATCGCCGTGTAAAATAAGGCAGGGCACATTAATGCGACCCACATTTTCCTGCACCCAAGCCACGCCGTCTTTCAAAACTGTGCCAGCAAGCTGCATGGTAAAGTCTTTGAGGACAAGGGGGTCATTGTCGTAGTCGCGCACAACGGCAGGGTCGCGGCTGACAACGGCAGAAAGGGCATTGGGTATACGGTCTTTCCCAACTGCTTTGTAGTCCATATTGTTAAGGAAGTCGAAGGCGGGCAGGGGCATAACGGCGGCACCGGAGAACACCTGGCCTTTAACGCTGCCTGGGTATTTGGCGGCATAGCCTGCTGCAATAAAGCCGCCCATGCTGTGCCCAAGAAGGAAAACGGGAAGGGTGGGGTAGTCAGTCTTGGCTTGTTCTACCACAAGGTGGGCATCGTCCAGGTATTCGTTATAATCTTCCACATAGCCACGTTCCCCGCCAGATTTTCCGTGCCCGCGGTTATCAAAGCGGTATACGCCAAAATTTTCCTTGTTAAAGGCGGCGGTAACGTAGTCGTAGCGGCCGCAGTGTTCGGCAAGGCCATGCACAATAACCACAATAGCCTGTGGGTTTTCGGGTATATCTTTGCAGTAAAAGAGATCCAGACCATCTTTGGCTTTAAGAACACCGTGTGCAAGTACGGCTGGCATAGGGGCCTCCTGGGTTGAAAGTGAAGAAAAAAAGTGTGCCACAAAAAGAGCTTAGTGATAAACTTTGTTCCAAGGCAAGAAATTTGTTTGATATTTTGTTAAATATGGGGCATTGTACGAAACAGAGCCTGTATTGGGTTGCCCCTTTTGGTTCAGCATGGTGTTTCTGTTTGATGTTTGCCCTTACTATTTTTAGAGATGGAGGATATATGAAACTGAGGAATATTGTTCTGACGTTAGGTGCTTTTGCCGTATTCGCAATGCCTGCCGGAATAGTTGGCGGATTTACCGGGGCCGCGGCGTATGCCGCAACACCCAAGGATACACTGGTGGTGGGCGTTGCCTCTGACCCCAGTGTGCTTGACCCCGGTGTTAGCAGCGACAACTTTGACTGGCGTGAAATATACCCCGCTTATGACCGTCTCGTAAAGTACAAAGTTGTGGACGGTAAGGGCAGCACAGAAGTAGAGCCTATGCTTGCGGAATCGTGGGCAGTTTCTGATGATGGCCTGGTATGGACCTTTAAACTGCGCCAAGGCCCCACTTTTACAGACGGCACCCCTGTGGACGCGGCTGCTGTGAAGTTCTCGCTGGACCGCACACGCGCAATAGGCATGGGCCCTGCTGATAATATTGAAGCTATTGACACTGTAGAAGTGGTAGACCCGCAGACAGTAAAAATAACACTGAAGTATCCCTTTGCCCCATTCTTGCAAATTTTGGCGGTGGATGGGTGTTCCATTGTAAACCCTGCTGTTATGAAGCATGAGAAAGATGGGGATATGGCACGCGCCTGGCTTGCCCAGAATATGGATGGCTCTGGCCCCTTTGTGCTGAAAGAATGGGTGCGCGGGGAACGCCTTGTGCTGGAAGCCCGGCCCGATTACTGGGGCGGTGCGCCTAAACTGAAGCGCGTAGTGGTGCGCCCCATGCGGGAATCTTCTGACCGCAGACTGGCCATAGAAAAGGGCGATATTGATATTACAGAATCCATTCTTATTGACCAGCTTGCTGCGCTTGAAAAAAACCCGGATGTGCGTGTAGAGCGGCACGATGGCCAGTTTGTGGAATATGTGTATATAAACACCACAAAGCCTGTACTGGATGACCCGAAGGTGCGTCAGGCACTTTCTTACGCGGTGGACTACCAAGGCATTATTGACCACGTTTTGCAGGGCAATGGCACGCAAATGCGCGGGCCCATTCCTGAAGGCATGTGGGGCCATGACCCGGAAGCCTTTATGTTTACGCGCGATGTGGAAAAAGCCAAGGCTCTGCTGAAAGAGGCCGGGTATGAAAATGGCTTTGACCTTACCCTTATTTATTCTGAACGCCGCGCAACATGGGAACAAATTGCCACTATTTTGCAAAGCAACTTTAAAGACATTGGCGTCAATTTAAACTTAGAACTTATGGCTAACCCCACCTTACGTGACCGTGTGGCCAATAAAGACTTTGAACTTTGCCTTGGTGCCTGGAGCCCGGACTTTGCAGACCCGTATATGTTTGCCAATTTCTGGTACGACTCTGAAAAAGCAGGTATGCCTGGCAACCGCGCGTTCTATAAGAATGATGAAGTGGATGCACTTTTGCGCAAAGCCGCTTCTTCTACTAACCAGGAAGAACGTGTAGAACTGTACAAGCAAATGCAAAAAATCGCCATTATGGATGCGCCGTATCTGCTTTTGTATCAGGTGAAGTCTGTTGTGCCTGTACGGGAGAATGTAAAGGGTTTTGTGTTTAACCCCATGCTGGAATCCATGTATAACTTTGAAGGCATTTGGAAAGAGTAATGCCAGGCGCCCCCTGTGTGCTTTATGCGCACAGGGGGATATAAAAAAAGGGGAGGAGGCTATGTTTGCACAGCTTGTTAAACAGAATGATAAAAATGTTCTTGTCTTGCCAGATGGCTTTGATGCAGAAAAAGATTTTTTTGTGGCACATACACAAGACAACCAAGTTTATATTTCTCAAGAGCCACAGACAAAGGAAGCCAACCAGTGCGATGAAGCTTTTGCAGCCTCCCGCTTGAAACGCGCCAACCTTTTTGGCGTAAAAGAGTATACGCCTCCCAGTAATAAAGAAGAAGCATGGCAGCAGTTTTTTGAATCACTGGATGAATTTCCTGAAGATTTTATGCAGGGTGGAAGAAACCAAGCCCATCAAGATAGAATAATATCTTTTGACTGGTAGTAGTTATGAAGTATTTACTTGATTCCAATATCTGCATTTATATTATCAATGGGAAACACCCAGAGATACGAAAAAAGTTTTATACGCTACAGCATGAAGATGTTTTTCTTTCCGCCGTGTCTTATGCAGAACTTTATCTTGGCATTGAAAAAAGCATGGCACGTGATAAATCGCTTGCAAAACTCCTTAAGTTTGCAGCTCCGTTTGAGATTCTTCCATTTGATGAAAAATGTGTTCCATTTTATGCAATGGTGCGCGCATATTTGGAAAGTCTGGGGCAGGGCTTTGGCGCGCTTGATCTTCTTATTGCGGCCCAGGCGCTTGCGTATGATTTAATACTTGTGACGCGGGATATGGATTTTGATTCTATTCCAAACTTGCGCGTCGAATCTTGGGATGAAGAATAATGTCTCTTCCTGTTTTTATCCTTAAACGCCTTTTTGCCATTATCCCCGTGCTTTTTGGGGTGACTTTGTGCGTATTTTTGCTTTCCCATGCCATACCCGGTGATCCGGCTAAAATGATTGCAGGCCAAAGAGCCAGCGAGCAAACCATAGAAAACATACGCAAAATGTATGGCTTAGACAGGCCCCTTATTGAGCAGTATGTGCGGTATATGGAAGGCCTTTTCCACGGCGATTTGGGCACCTCCATACGTAACCAGCGCCCTGTTGCAGAAGACCTTGCCGACTATTTTCCCGCCACATTAGAACTTGCCCTTGCAGCCATGCTTTTGTGCCTTTGTATTGGCATACCCCTTGGTGTGTGGGCCGCCATTCACCACAATAAATGGCAAGACCATTTTACCCGCATATTCAGTGTTATTGGGGTTTCTACGCCCGTTTTCTGGCTTGGTCTTATGCTTCTGCTTGTGTTTTATCGAAATTTAGACTGGCTGCCCGGTTCTGGCCGCTTAGATATTTATTTTTCTGCGCCCCCTGCTGTAACAGGCCTTTACACGGTAGATGCCCTGCTTGCGCAGGACTGGCCCACATTTGGCAATGCCATTGCCCACCTTATTTTACCCGCTTTTTGCCTGAGCTATGTGTATTTGGCCATTATTACCCGTATTGTGCGTTCCAGCATGATAAGCGCGCTGGAGCAGGATTATGTTACCACTGCCCGCGCCAATGGCCTGCCAGAGCGTAAGGTAGTTTTTTCTCACGCGCTTAAAAATTCGCTTATCCCCACCATTACCATAGCCGGCCTTTCTATTGGCGAACTTTTGGGCGGTGCCATTCTTACAGAAACAGTTTTTGGCTGGCCAGGTATGGGCAAGTATGTAGTGGATTCTGTTAACGCGCTTGATTTTCCGGCTATTATGGGCTTTACCCTTGTGGTGTCCCTTGCGTATGTGTTCATTAACCTTGCGGTAGATGTGCTGTACGCCATTGTTAACCCGCAAATACGGTATTAGGGGAAAAAATGGATAAAACACCTCCCTTTAGGCCCCCTTTGCAAACTTCCCAAGGTGCCCCTCTGCCAGAACTGGGTATAGATGCAAGTACCCCTGTATTGCCTTCCCTTGGAGAAAAACATTTTGTCCCTGTCAAAAGCGTTTCTACCTGGCATCTTTTGCGGCAAAACCCCCTTGCCCTTGCAGGTGGCACCGTTATTTTGCTTATGGCCATTATGGCCATATTTGCCCCCCTTATTGCCCCGTATGACCCCATAGCCATTGACCTGCCAAACCGCTTACTGCCCCCTTCCTGGCAGCACCTTTTTGGAACAGATGAAACAGGGCGCGACATTTTCAGCCGCGTTGTCTACGGCGCGCGTGTTTCCCTTGTTATTGGCCTTGTTGTTATTGGCATTGCGGGCGGCATTGGTTCTGTGCTGGGCGCAGCAGCAGGTTATATTGGCGGCCGCTTTGATAATTTTGTCATGCGCATTATGGATATCATCCTTTCCTTCCCCTCCCTTGTGCTGGCTATGGCACTGGCAGCCGCACTTGGCCCCTCTTTGCGCAATGCCATTTTAGCCGTTGCCTTTGTGCAAATACCCAAGTTTGCCCGTATGGCCCGTGGCGAAGCCCTTGTGATACGCGAAAAACTGTATGTTAAAGCCGCCCTTGTTTCCGGTTTTGGCACCCCCTGGATTATCCGCAACCATATTTTGCCCAACTGCCTGGCTTCCCTTATGGTGCTGGCCACCCTTACAGTGGGCGATACCATACTTGTTGCCGCCTCCCTTTCCTTTATTGGCCTTGGGGCACAGCCCCCTATGGCAGAGTGGGGCGCCATGATCAGCCAGGGCCGCAAATTCTTATTAGACCAATGGTGGTACGCCACCTTCCCCGGCCTTTGTATTGTGTTTACCGTTATTGGCTTTAATATTTTTGGCGATGCCCTGCGCGATGTGCTTGACCCCCGTATGCGAGGCCAAAAATGATGCCTCTGCTTGCCATACACAACCTTTCCCTCACCTTTGATACCCCTTCCGGCCCTAACCATGTGCTGGAAAATATCTCGCTTGATATCCGCCGTGGCGAAATTCTTGGCCTGGTGGGGGAGTCCGGCTGCGGAAAATCCGTTATGGCGCGCGCCATTTTGCGCCTTCTTCCCTCCCCGCCCGCCCATGTCACTGGCAGTATTCTTTTGCAAAAACAGGAAAACACAGAGCCAGAAGACCTGCTCACTGTGCCCCTATCCCGTATGCGCGCCATACGCGGCGGCGAAATATCCATGATATTCCAGGAACCTATGACATCCCTGAACCCTGTGTTCACCGTTGGACGTCAAATGGCAGAAGTTATCCGCCTGCACAAGCATGTTTCTAAAAAAGAAGCCCGCGAAATAAGCATTGCCATGCTTAAATCCGTCAATATGCCAGACCCCGCCCGCACTTTTGCCAAATACCCCCACGAACTTTCCGGCGGTATGCGCCAACGTGTGATGATAGCTATGGAGCTTTCCTGTAACCCCGCCCTCCTTATTGCAGACGAACCCACCACCGCCTTGGACGTTACCGTGCAAGGCCAGGTGCTTGCCCTCCTTAATAACCTTACCAGAGAGCGCGGCGTTTCTACCCTCTTTATTACCCACGATATGGGCGTTGTGGCCGCCCTGTGCGACCGCGTAGCCGTTATGTACGCCGGCAAGCTTGTAGAGCTTGTGCCCGTGCAGGAACTGTTTGATAACCCCCTGCACCCTTACAGCCGCGGCCTTATTAACGCCATCCCTTCCGTTGGGCGCACCCGCGAAAGTTTACCCTCTATCCCCGGCTCCGTGCCTTCCCTCATCCAACCACCCAAAGGCTGCCGCTTTCACCCCCGCTGCCCCGTGCGTGTGCGGATTTGTGAGGAAATAGACCCGCCCCTTATGGAGTTTACTCAAGGCCACTTCGTAGCCTGCCACTGCCTTGGCGATGAATGTTTTATGGGAGAGGAATAGGATGCGCGGGGGGGGGGGGGGGGGGGGGGGGGGGGGGGGGGGGGGGGGGGGGGGGG
>CAZPTC010000065.1:0-3294 GCA_964589455.1 uncultured Desulfovibrionaceae bacterium
CAAGGGGCAAAAAAACAACAAGAAGCAAGGGCGCACTTTGCCATTCCCGAAAAAATCTCGCAAGCGAGATTTTTTCGGGAATATGATTTTTAGTTTAAGAGACTTTTTTTGTGGGTTAACCACAAAAAGTCAGGTATGGGAAAGCTGGTGTAAAACCTTCTCAAAGCCATTTATTCCGTGCGGGTGCCGCGCAGCGATGTTGCGCAGCAACACGCAAGCGGCACCCGCACGGCAATAAGGGGGTTTGGGGGGGATTATCCCCCCCAACAAACTCTCTTTACACTCTCACGCCGGATTTGGCGTTAAAGGATTCGATAAGGGCGTCGATTTTTGGTAAAAGGGCAGGTATGGAGTCCCAGTAATTGGGTTCATCCCATTGGGCCAGTATTTCCTGGTAGGTTTTGCCTTGTTGTTCTACCCATGTGTAGTATTTAAGGTTATGCACGCGCTTGCGTTCTGGGTAGGTAAGTTCAAGCATATCTGCGGTATTTTGGGAAGTAAAGGAGCGGTCAAAGGTAAGGGCGGCGTCTAAGGGGGTAAAGGGGCCGCGCTCTGCATCCATTTCTTCCAGGCGTGACTTATAGAGTTCCATAGAGTCTGTGGCAATGGTCATCACAAGGTCATCTTCGCCAAGTTCGTAGTATTTGGCGAATTTAATGGCGGCAATGACATTGGCGATGCCGGATATACCCAGCAGGTCTAGCTGGTCAATAAGGGTTTGGGGGATATTTTGGGACTTGAGGAAATCGCGGCCTGTGGAGGTATTGAAGAGGCGGATGCCGTTAACGGGGGCATTGTCGTCTACTGCTATGATTAGGTCAGTATTTTTGACATTATGCACCCAGGGGACGTGCTTGTCGCCAATGCCTTCAATGCGGTGGTCGCCAAAGCCGTTGCGGAGCAGGGTGGGGCATTGCAGGGCTTCTGTGGCGGCGATTTTAAGCCAGGGGTAGGCATTTTTCAGGTAGTCGCCGCTGGCAATGGTGCCGCCGGAGCCTGTTGCAGAAATGAGGCCGCGTATATGGCGGGTGCCTTTGGGGCCGGTTGCAAGGGAGGTAAGCACTTCCTGCATGGCGGGGCCTGTAACGGTGTAATGCCAAAGGTAATTGCCAAACTCTTCAAACTGGTTAAAGATCATGACATCGTCGCCGGAGGCGCGTAGTTGGTGGCAGGTGTCAAAAATTTCTTTCACATTGGATTCACAGCCTGGGGTTTTGATAACCTGCCCGGCTACTTTTTCCAGCCATTCAAAGCGTTCGCGGCTCATGCCTTCCGGGAGAATGGCAATAGATTCGCAGCCAAGCAGGGCAGAATCGTACGCGCCGCCGCGGCAGTAGTTACCGGTGGAGGGCCATGCAGCTTTCATGCTGGTGGGGTCAAACTGGCCGGTCACAAGGCGTGGCACAAGGCAGGCAAAGGCGGCACCCACTTTATGGGCGCCAGTGGGAAACCATTTCCCTGTAAGGGCCACAATGCGGGCTTTAACACCGGTAAGGGAGGGGGGCAGCACAATATGGTTAACGCCGCCAAAGCCGCCACCACTTGCTGTTGGGGTGTTTTTCCACGTAATGCGGAACAGGTTAATGGGGTCAATATCCCATAAGCCAACGGAAGCCAGGCGTTTTTTCACAGATTCTGGGGCAGTTTCCGGGTTACGCATTTGGGCAAATGTGGGGATAAGGATGTTTTTTTCGCGGGCGCGGGCAAGGGCATGTTCCAGCCCTTTGGGATTGATGGAAAGGTCAATATGGGGTGGGTACATAGTTTTCCTTTAATGTATCTGTGGAAAGGGTTACAAGGTGTTTTTGACTTTTTGCAGGGCGGCCGAAAGATTTTTGGCGTCTGCAAGAAGGGGAGGGAAGGGGTTGTGGGTGGCACTGGCCGTTTGGGCGCTGGCAATATCTTTAAGGCCAGAACCTGTAACAAGCAGGCACACGGTTTCGGAGGGGGCAATAAGGCCGCTTGCTTTGGCTTTGATAAGGCCAGCAAGGGAGGCAGCGCCCGCAGGTTCTGCAAATACGCCTGTTTTTTGGGCCAGATGAGGGATGGCGGCCAGTATTTCTTCATCGCTCACGCGGATAAATGCTCCGCCTGTCTGGGTAACGGCGTTCATGGCTTTAACGCGGTCACGGGGCAGACCTGCTGAAATGGAGTCTGCTATGGTGTGGGCGTTAATGGGGGCTTTGGCAAGCAGAGCTTCCGGGGTGGTAAGCTTTTCTTCAAAAGCCTGGGCAAGCCAGTCGCTGCCAGCAGCCTGTACGCCAAAAAGCCGGGGTACACGTTCAATAATGCCCATACGTTTAAGTTCTTTAAAGCCTTTATGTACGCCAGCCAGTATGCAGCCATCGCCAGTGCCCACAAAAATAGCAGTTGGGGGGGCGTTTTCCCAGCCAAGCTGTTCGCAAATTTCAAAAGAGACGGTTTTTTTGCCTTCTGCCATAGCAGGGTTGTAGGCTGTGTTGCGGTTATACCAGCCTTCACTTGCACAGGCCTGCATACAAAGCTCAAAGGCAAGGTCATAGGGGCCGTCTGCCAGTATAATGCGGGCGCCGTAGGCTTGCAGTTGCGCAAGTTTGGCTGCTGGGGCGCTTTTGGGCACAAAAAGTACACAGGGCATATCCATAGAGGCTGCCATACCCGCAAGGGCGGCGGCGGCGTTGCCTGTGCTGGCGGTTGCAATAACAGGGGCCTTGCGGTGCTTGGCTATGGCAACAGCCAGGGCAGAGGCACGGTCTTTAAAAGAGGCTGTAGGCTCGCGGCTGTCGTCTTTTAGCAGAATGCGGGCAATGCCTAGCTCTCTGGCAAGAGCTTCTGCATGGTAAAGGGGCGTCATACCTGTAAGCAGGGGTGGCACGGGCGCGTCAAGTGGCAGGGGAAAAACGGCACGGTAGCGCCAATAGCCGGGTTCTGTCCCTGCGGGAAAGCGGAAAGAGGCATTGGTGTAGTTGTAGTGGATATCTAAAATACCTTCATTATGCGGGTGATCCGGGCACACATAGTGCGTATCCAGAAAGTCCGGGGGGTATTCTTTTCCACAAATAACGCAGGTTGCCCCTTTTACAAAGGATGTAGAAATGGGGGGCAGTGTGGGGGCATCGGGGCATACAGCCATAGGGGTTCCTTATAGGATAAAAGGCAAAGCTTGATGGGCGGGAGGGCAGAAATACCACGGGAAAAAGTGGTTAGTCTGCAAGCTCTTCCAGCATATCAAGGGTGGGCACAAAAAAGAGGGTGCCTGTAACCGCTGTGCTTACTTCCAGCAAAAGGTCAGTGTTGCCAACGGGGTCGCCAATA